>DATJSH010000238.1:0-25454 GCA_035504235.1 Allostellaceae bacterium
CGAACCCCGCGGCGACAAGAGCGAGGACCGTCTGCTTGCTCGCCGGGTGGCCCAGGAACCGCACGCCACCAGCCATGAACGACGCATAGAACTCACGCGCCGACTGGCTGTTGTCCCAGCCCTGAACGAGGAAAGTCTCGCGTCTCAGATTCGCCCATTTTATCGTTCGGCGGACGGCGAGTGGGTGGCCGCGCGGCAGCGCAACAAGTAGGCGCTCGCGATACAGCGGTGCGGTGACGGCGTCCGGCCACAGCGTATGCCGCGTCATCAGCGCGACATCGATACGTCGCTCGCGGATCGCCGCTTGCGTCTCGAGCTCGTTCATCTCGAAAACTGTGAGGCCGACGTCTGGGTGCCGGTGGCGCCAATCAGCCAGAAGGCTGTGCAGCGGCTCGCCGACCGGCGGCATGCGCACCGCCAATCGGACCTCTCCGGCGAGCCCATTGCCGTTCTGGATGCCGGCCAGTTTAATCGCGTCGAGCTCGGCGAGCGCGCGGCGGACATGGGGCAAGAGCGCCCTGCCGCCGTTGGTCAGCCGAACACCGGCTGAGCCGCGCTCGAACAATGCAAGACCGAGCTCATCTTCGATCCGACTGACCCGACGGCTGATTGTAGAGGTATTTATGCCAAGAGACTTCGCGGCGCGCGTGAAGTTGGCCGCAGCCGCGGAAGCCTCAATATATAGCAGGTCGCGGACCTCCATCGCTGTGGCGCCAGCAGCAAAAGCCGAGTCTGGGCGGCTGCTCAGGCAACGAGCCGGCGCTCTTTGCCTGTCGGCAAGATGATCGGAGTGCTGAGATCGGCCGTGTGGCTGAGGTGAGCCAGAGTTTCGCGCGAGACACTGAGGTAGCCGGCGACCGCGACGGTCTTGCCGATCGACCGTGGGCGGCCGAGGCGACGCAATGGCCAGCCGACCCGCTGAAGGATCCGCTCCATCCGGACATCGGTCACCGTCACGATATTGGACAGGCGGTGCATGAGGCCGAATTCGATCATGCCGGCGAAAAGCTCGTAGGTTGCTGACGCAATGCCGCCAGGCGCCTTCGTATGCCCGGCACTGAGAGCAAGACCAAACCGGCTGCTTTCCCAGAGGGCTTCAGAAGCTGGAGCTGGTTGACCGTCCAACAACACCGGAAAGGTATCACGCAGCATTGTCGGGCCGGTCGTCGGAAGGAGCCGCACGCAACCCTGAATGCGGTCCGCATCATCCGCTTGCAGCAGATACGCGGGCTGGCACGAATCGAATCCGTCGATCTCCATGTTCCCGCTGACCTCAACGTCCCAGCCAAGCCGCTCTTTAAAAACGCGATACCTTAGCCGGTGCATCTCGGAAAGCTCGTGGGCAAACGCACCATAGTCGTCGGGCGTGATGAGTTGGATCACGGTCACCTCCTTGCGGGTTTAGGCGACCCGTAAAGAAGGCGAGTTCGGCGCGTGATACAGCCTGTGCGGGTATACAGGGTGAGGCGTCGGAACTTTAATCCATAGGGCGGTTCGCGGCCGCGAAACGAGCAACCGCCTGACAAATGGAGTGGACGCCGAGTTTGGCCTTGGCGTTCTCAAGGTGAAACGACGCGGTGCGGCGCGAGATGCTGAGGATTTGCCCCATCTCCCAGGCGGATTTGCCGCGTGTCGCCCATTCGAGACATTCGAATTCGCGCGGAGAGAGCGAGACACCGTCGACCACGCGATTGGGTGTAACCTGCCGCCGCGCGTAGGTATGAAAGTACATGGCCATAAGCTGCAGGACGTGCCGGTGTTGCTCTATGCAGCGCTGGAATGTCGGGCGCCGTTCGTCGGCAGCAAAGGTCACGGCAGCAACGGGCCCGCGCCCATCGTGGATGGGTACAGTGAATCCACAGCGGATGCCAAACTGAGCCGCTTCATCAAGAAGCCCACGCTGCGGTTTTGACAAACGCTTGCCCGAAAACTCGTGTCCCCATTCGAAGGGTTCACACGTCGCAAGGGCTTCGATGATAACCGGATCGAGCCGCTCGTAGCTCTGCCGAAGGTAGTGGTCGGTCCACTCCACGGGGTAAGTCGAGATGAGCTCGGGCGAACCCCCCTTTCGCGGTGACAGCAAAAGATATGCGGAGCACCTCAGATCAAGCGCCGAGCTAGCCTCCGCGAGGACGGTGCGGAGACCACCAACATCGTCGCTCGCGGCAAGCCCGTCGATAAACGCTTGAAATATACGATGCATGCGTCAGTCGGAACTCAATTAACCCGTCGACCCTCAGTTCCTCCCCGCAATGCTGAACGCTTGGCTAATCAGATTAGCGGCAATCGCTCCACGATGCGCGATACACCATCCGACTCCAGGCGAACCACCATGTCCAAGGCTACTCCACGGTGTCCGCCGACTTTCCATCAATTGCTTCCATACCGCTTCCACTCAGTGCCGATCGCCGAGTTGGAAGCAAAAAAACGATTGGTATGGCTCCCGCAAAGTGTTGATTTTATTTAGAAATTTTGGAGCGGGCGAAGGGATTCGAACCCTCGACCCCAACCTTGGCAAGATAGCGATCACCCTATCCTCGTTTGTCCGATCTTATCCGATAATAAGGTAAATCAAGTCGTTACCGAAGATCAGACTACGCAATGATAGCCTGAGAGCTTCCAGGCCCGCCCCCTTGTCGCTTACAAGGTGCTTACATTTCTGGCCGATCATGATAATGTAAGCAGATATCGTCAGCGGGGACCGTCCATGTCGAGGCTAACGAAACGTGCCGTTGAGACACTGGCAATACCGGCGATCGGCCAGAGCTTTCTGTGGGACGGTGAAATTCGCGGCTTTGGAATCCGCGCTATCCCTTCTGGATTAAAGACGTTCATCGTTCAGTATCGGAACGCCCACGGTAAGAGCCGCAGGATTAAGCTGGGGCGGTTCGGCATCATGACTGTCGAGCAGGCGCGTGAACTCGCCAAGGTTAACCTCGGCCGCGTCGCCGGCGGCATCGATCCTGCCGAGGAGTTGGAGGCGCGTAAGGACGATGTCACAGTCGAAGAGCTATGTAACTGGTATCTGACCGAAGCCGAAGCTGGCCGCATTCTTGGCCGCAGGAATCGACCAATCAAACCCTCCACGCTGGCGTTGGACCGAAGTCGCATCAACACGCACATCAACCCGCTGCTGGGCAAGCGAATGGCGCGCAGTCTACGAGTCGCCGATGTCGAGGGGATGCAGTCCGACATCGTCGCGGGTAAGACCGCAATGCCAGAACGGCGTCCCGGACGTGGTGGTATCGCTCGCGGCGGTCCTGGCGTGGCGGGCCGGGCGGTTGCTACTCTTCAAGCGATTCTCAGCCACGCAGCTCGATTGGACATCATCGAGGCACATCCGAGTAAAGGAGCGCGCCGGCTCGCGGGTAAAAAGAAGCAGCGTCGCCTCAGCGTCCGAGAGATCAAAAAACTCGGCGCCGCGATGCAATATGCAGAGCGCCACGGAGAGCACACCACTGGCTTAGCCGTTGTGAAGTTGTTGCTGCTGACGGGTTTCCGCATTTCGGAGGGCCAGCGGATGTATCGAGCATGGCTGCGCGCCGACGAAGGCTATGTCGCCTTCCCCGATAGCAAAGGCGACGCGCAGATCCGGGCCATCGGGCCTATCGCCGCACAACATGCTGCCAGCCAACCTGGACAGCAAGAGAGCCCCTACCTCTTCCCGGCCGATGTAGGCGATGGCCCATTCACGGCGGCGAAGGCTTGCCTGCAACGGCTGTGTGCGATGGTCGGGATCACAGATGTGACTCCGCACACGCTGCGCCACACCTTCGGCAGCGTTGCGGGAGACCTCGGCTTTTCCGAATTGACCATCGCGGCGATGCTCGGTCACGCAGCGCAATCGGTGACACAAGGCTACGTCCACATCGACGAGGCTCTGAAGCTCGCCGTCACCCGTACCTCCGATACGATCGCAAAACTCCTCGAGGAGGGCGCGCGTGAAGCAGTTGCGCCGGCGGCTGCCGCTTGAGCCATTCGAGACGTGTACCGCGCCGGAGAACTCATTGTATCAGTAGGGGGCTCGTGCCTTGCGCTTCGCATAGGCACGACCATTCCTAATGGCGATCTAGCCGGGCGAGTTAGTATGGCCCTGCGTGGTTTGCCCCGTTGACTTGAGTCAATGCCTTTTCAGGATTCCGATGTTCAGATTGCTTTCGGCAAATAAACCTTGTCGAGGCTTCGATGATAACCGCGACCACGCTCCTCTTGGCCGTTATCGCCTTCGCGGTCACCGCTAGTTTCGCTTATCGATCCCAACCCCGACCGGTGCCTGTGCGGGTTAAGGTGCGACCGCGGCCATCTTGCTGACGAGTCGTCAGGACGAAGACCATGGCCGAGGTCGCTCTCGCCGCATTGGCAACGGGTCCATCACAGGGTTCGTGCGCAAAGGTCTTGCCCGTGCGCGGTCTGCTCCTCGCGGAACGACTGGACACACGGCCTCTTGAGCGTGGGGTCACGCTTGCGACCGCGCCACTGACGTTGCCCATCGAAGAGCGCGGAGTCGCGGTGGTCTTCCGCTATGGGGTAATCGTCCTGTTTGGCTGTTGTGGCGCTGCGGAGACGCGGTTTCTCGCACGGCTCGATGCGGGCGACCGACCCTGTCATCGCTGATCGACGCCTTTCTCGCCCGGCTGGCGGCGATAAGCTCAGCAATTTGATGCAAATCAAGGTGTACACCCGGCTGTGCCCTTAGCCTTTTTCTCGACCTTGGATGGGAGAGGGCGATGAGGTCCGGGATTCTCGCATTTGCGATGGCGTTGTCGCTGGCAATTTTGCCACTCGATGGCGCTAGCGCCGATCCTGCTGGCGGCCATGTCGGTGGTCATGTTGGCGGTGGCCATGCCGCAGGTCGAACAATGGGAGCGCCAATGGTCGGCGGTGGACATTTCCACGGCCCGAACGGCACTTGGGCTTCGCACCCCGGTTGGCAAGGCAGCGTGCAATTTCACCAGCAGTGGAACGGCGGGCACTGGTGGCACGGCAACTACGGCGGCCGCACCGGCTCGTGGTGGATCGTCGGTCCCGACTGGTACTGGTATCCGGCCGAGGTCGCGCCCGTCCCGGACCCTTACACGCCGCCTGGAATGATCCAGGGATACTGGTATTGGTGCGATACTTACCAGCAATACTACCCTTATGTCGGTGCTTGCCCGTCCGGGTGGCGAGCCACCCAACCGCTGTAAAGGAGGCGCGTATGCCTTGGACCGAAGCAATTTCGCTCCGCATCTTGATCAGCGAGGACGACTCCCACGACGAGCGACCGCTACATGAGGCGATCCTCAAGGCGGCGCGCGAGGCCGGGCTTGCCGGCGGCAAGGTTATACGCGGCGTCGCAGGCTATGGGCGCTCCCGGCATATCCACGAGAGCTGGCGAGGCTTCTCCTACGACCTGCCAGTTGTCGTCGAAATCATCGACAGCGAGGAGAAGATCAATGCGTTTCTCCCCACTCTGCAGCGACTGCGGCAAGGCGCGCTGGTGACCCGCCAGCGGGTGGAAACCCTGTTACCTGACGATGCCGGAGCGAAGCCGTGAAACGCATCCTTGTCGGGGACGATGGCTCCAATACGGCCCTCTTAGCGGTCGAACAGGCAAGCGAGCTCGCGGCGAAGACCGGCGCGGAACTGATTGCGCTCGCCGTGTTCGAGAGAGGTAGCGTCGCAGACCGGGATCTCGACGCATTCGCCCGCTCCGAGGACATCGATGTCGTGGAGGCCGAGTCCATCCTCATCAAGAGTGCCAGCGCTGTGCTGGATCGCTGCCGCGATATTGCAGACCGATGGGGTGTCATCGGTTACCGCCAGGAATGCTTGGAGGCAGATGATGCGGCTCTGGCCATTATTGATGCCGCCCGACACCATGATGTCGATCTGATTGTTGTCGGCACCGGCGATCGCTCCGGCTTGCCGGGGCTACTTCTCGGTAGCGTCTCGCATAAAGTGGCAAGTGACGCCCTGTGTTCGGTGCTGATTGCCCGCGCGCCAAATCGCGTGATGGGCAGCTAGCGGAGCCGGGGTCATGCCTTATGGGTCGCTAGACGAGCTGCCGCCGGCGGCACGCCGGATGCCCTGGCACGCACGCGAGATTTTTCGCGCGGCGTTCAACGCCGCGTGGGACTCTTACACCGATCGCGGGCCGCAGGCGCAGGAGGAGATCGCACATCGCGTCGCCTGGGCGGCCGTCAAGCGGCGCTATCGCAAAATTGGCGATTGCTGGATCGCGAAATAGTACAGGCAGAATGCCGGGCAACTCGAAAATCCGTTGACCTAAATCAGTGCCGCATCACGGCGTTCCCAGCATCATTTATCACATGGACCGCATTGAGCTCTTGAAGGCCAGAGTTATCCTTTACCGCCGATACCTAAGCGAGGGCGTCGACGGTGATATCGCTCGAGCTTACCTCTGGCTGATCCGCAAAGACGAAACCGAGCTTGCGGCCATTGCCAGGGACCGCAAGAAGGAAACGAAACCGAAAGGCGTTGGATCGGAGCTATCAAAAAAACCACACGATGACTGAGGCCGCGCAGGATTCGGACCAAGCACGTGCTATCGGACTTATTGAAGCATAAAGCGCGGACGTGCTGAGGGAGGCACGTTTGCGAACGAATTCGATGCTCGCTGCCCGAGCCACTGCACCGCTCGCAATCGACCAGGGGCTGTCGAGCGAGGAGGCGGCACAACGTCTCACTCAATTCGGCCCGAACGCGGTCGCGGAGGAGCATGTCAGCTCGATGCGGCGAGTGCTGCGGCATTTCTGGGCGCCAGTGCCCTGGATGCTCGAAGCGACGATCGCACTGCAGCTGGCGATCGGCGAGCGGGTCGAGGCGCTGATGGTCGCCGCCCTGCTCATGATCAATGTCGTACTGGGTGTTTTTCAGGAGAGCCGCGCCGACGCTGCGCTGGCGCTGCTGAAGCAGCGTCTGGCGCTCCGGGTGAGGGCTAAACGTGACGGCGACTGGCGCGAGCTGGCCGCCGCGGAGCTCGTCCCGGGCGACATCGTTCAAGTATCGCTTGGCGCCGTCGTTCCGGCGGATCTGCGGCTCGTTTCGGGCGCGCTGCTGCTCGATCAATCAATGCTGACAGGAGAATCACTGCCGGCTGAGGTCGGCTCGGGTAAGACCGCGTATGCCGGGGCGCTGGTGCGGCGCGGCGAGGCGATCGGCGAGGTGGTCGGCACGGGAACACGCACCTATTTCGGCCGTGCTGCGGAGTTGGTCCGTGTGGCGCGTGTCGAGAGCAGCGAGCAGCGAGCCGTGCTTGGCGTCGTGCGCAACCTGACGATCCTCAATTTCGCGATCGTCGTCGGCATGGTGGCCTACGCCCATGCGCACGCGATGGGTGTCGAGCGGATCATCCCGCTGGTATTGACCTCCCTGCTCGCCGCGGTGCCGGTCGCGCTTCCGGCGACCTTTACCCTCGCCGCGACGCTGGGTGCGAAGACGCTGGCGCTCAAGGGGGTACTACTTACCCGCCTCAACGCCCTGCACGAGGCGGCGATGATCGATGTGCTGTGCGCCGATAAGACCGGCACCTTGACCGAAAATTCGCTCGCGGTGGCGGCGGTTTGTGCTCTCGACGCTGGCCACGACGAAAATGACGTCGTGGCGATGGCGTTGCTTTCCAGCTCGGCCGACGGACAGGACCTGGTTGACCGCGCGATCCGTGCCTTCGCGGCGGCGCATCGGACGCCGCTACTGCCGCTGACCGCGCAGCGCTTCATTCCGTTCGACCCCGCGCGAAAGCTGGCCGAGGCGGTCGCTGTCGACGCTAGCGGACAGGCGGTGTGCATCCTCAAGGGAGCGCCCCTGGCGATTGCCGCGTTGGCGCCGATGTCACCGCGCGCCGCCGAGGAACTCGACCGGTTCACGACGGCTGGCTATCGCACACTGGCGGTGGCCTTCGGCCCGCCCAATGCGATGACGCTGACCGGCCTCATCGCACTCAGCGACCCGCCACGGGCGGATTCGCGCGCACTGCTGGCGGAATTACGCGGGCTCGGTGTGCGGCCGATCATGGTCTCCGGAGACGCTGCGGCGACGGCCGCGACCGTCGCCAGCACCATCGGGCTCGATGGGGCCGTCTGCCCGCCGGGCGAAATCCCGAATGACGTCAACCCGGCTCAGTTCGCGGTCTATGCCGGCGTCTTCCCCGAGGACAAGTTCCGGCTGGTTAAGGCCTTCCAGCAGCACGGCGACGCGGTCGGTATGTGCGGTGACGGTGCCAATGACGCGCCCGCGCTGCGCCAAGCGCAGATGGGCATCGCCGTCTCCACCGCGACCGATATCGCCAAGGCGGCGGCCGGCATTGTGCTGACCGAGCCCGGGCTGGGCGGCATCGTCGCGTGCGTCGCCGAGGGCCGTTCGGCCTTTCAGCGGGTGCTGACCTACACGCTGAGCATTCTGGTCAACAAGTCGGTGAATCTGGTGGTGCTCGGCGTTGGGCTGATCATGACTGGGCACGCCGTTCTGACCCCGATGCTGCAGGCGTTGTCGATGCTGGCGGGCGACGTTGTGACGATGTCCCGCGCCGCCGATCGCGCAAAGCCGACGCCCTACCCGAACGCGTGGCGCGTCCGCAATCTGACGCTCGCGGCGATCCCGCTCGGCGTCTTCAAGCTTTGCTACTGCGTCTGCGTCCTGGCGGTTGGCTGGTATGGGCTGGGCCTTGGGGCGGCGGAGATGCGGACGCTGACCTTTGCAATGCTCGTGTTCGCCGGCCAAGCAAATGTGTACGTGTTACGCGAGAAGGGACCTCTATGGAGCTCACGGCCAGCCCCGATCATGCTGCTGGCATCGCTCGCCGATGTGAGCCTCGTGGCAGCGCTAGTGCTGGGCGGCGTGCTAGTAAGCTCGCTTTCACCGGGAATCGTTGCGCTTTTGGCGCTAGCGACGCTGGGTTTCGCGCTGGCAATGGACGGGCTGAAGCGGTCGGTGTTCAGCCGGCTCAATATTGACCGCCGCCAAATCTGAGCGACGTCACCGGTGATGCCTGGTAGAGAACGTACCTGTTCGCTTCTCCGAGCTAGCAAGCGCGCGACGCTCTCATCGAGCCTGCGCCGGCCGGCTCAAATCGTGCCACGGCGAAGGAAAGGGTGAAGCAAAACGCTGACCCGCCGCCCGAGTCGTCTTCCGTCACAAGTCGGCCGTTCGCTATCGCGCCACGAGCACAAAATGTGAAATTTGGAGTAAAGCTTGCGGGTCTCTCGGTGACGCGGGCAGGACAGCAGCGTCGGCCGCTGCAACCTTAGAGTTCAGTCGCCAGGATGTTGGCGTTTCCGATCACGCTGACCTATGCGCCAGACGAATGCCTCTGCGAACGCCGCAAGGGTAATCGCGATCGCTACCACAGCAAACGTGATATTCCCGGCCGCCGCTCCGGCAGCGGAACTGATTCCCCACATAAGGTAGCCCATATCAGCCTCCGTTGATGCTGGGGCCCTAGCGCTCGATAATGTTCATCTATAGCAACCGAAGGATCATTGACCTCGATCAATCAACGAGGGTGTCGTCTTTTCGGTGCGTGATCGCTGCGCGGTACTCAAATAACCGCGTTCATCCGCATTTTTCCTGATCCAGATCAACGACGAGCGGAGCCGCAGACGATTTATTCGTCCCGGCATTGCCGTGACCATGGAGTTAAGTCGTCAATCGGTGCGTGGATCGCCAAGGTGGAGGAAATCGCATGACCGACGCTCCGTACCCTCGGAATTTCTTTCATCAAAGGGTCCAGGCCATATCCCAACGGTTGTTCTGGGTTGGATTGGCGATGTTGGTGTTGGGAATTGTGGCCATTGTTTTCCCCATGGCCTCGACCCTTGTTGCAACGCTCATGGTCGGCTGGGCTTTGCTGTTTTTCGGTATTATCGCGTTCTTCGGCTCACTCTCAATTTACGGCACAGTTCCCTTCTTCGGCACATTGCTTGTCGCCCTGCTGGCGATTGCGGCCTCGGTGTTTCTCCTGGTGAACCCGGCGGCCGGGGCCGCCGTCCTGACATTCGTCGTGGCCCTCTTGTTCAGCCTGCAAGGAGCGTCCGAAATTGCCTTCGCTTACGAGACGCGGCCTTTGCCGGGCTGGGTGGGGCTTCTAATTTCCGGGATCATCAGCGTTGGCGTCGCGATCGTGATCGTAGCGGCCTGGCCGGGGATCTCAGCGATTTTTCTCGGCATTCTGCTTGGCATCAACTTTCTCAGCACCGGCCTTGCTTACGTCCTTCTGTCTCGCGTGCTGAAGCCCACGGCATGAGCAGTCACACTCGACGCGGTCTGCCAGTTGAAGCGTCGTAACAGCTCGCTGTGGCCTGGCTTGGAGGTAAAATTGAGCGCTATCGAAGGAAGTCCGTACGTCACATCTCCCGCTGCCGCGGATCGGGTAACGCCGCCGCAGACAAAGTTGATGATTTTCGTTTTCCCCGACGAGGTGAAAGTTGATCAAGCACTCGACGCGATCGTCACGAAGCAGCGCGCAGAAAATCGTATCGTCGTGTACCGCTTGGCATTGGCCGAAAAAATGATCGAGGACAAGGTGTCTATACGCGATATCAGTGAAGATTGGCTCGGCCCGGTGGGCACCGGGGCTTTGATCGGCGGGTTGAGTGGCCTCGCCGGGGGGCCTCTTGGTGCGCTCATAGGTGCCGGCGCAGGTGCCCTATTCGGTTGGTCAGCCGAGCTTCTCAACGAGGGAACCGTTACCGAATTTGTTCGCGTTTGCTTGCGCGAGCTGGCTGTGGGGCACCACGCGATTGTGGCCGAGATTGCCGCAGATTCAGCTGCGTCGTTTGAAGCCTTGATCGAGGAAAATGGCGGCAGAATCTGCAAATGAGCTGAATCTGAACCGTAAGCCGGAATATGATAAACCAGCTGCTGCCGCTGGAATTCCAGGGGACCATGCAGCGGATCACACCGGGGGCGAGCTATAATCCGAACCGCTCCGGCCGGGCCGGCGCCTGGTTGCCTCGGCGCCCAAACCACATCGGCACGAATTCGCGGATTGCGAAAAGCCTTCGGTGATCAAGTCGTCCTGGCAAGTGTCGATCTCGACCTGCGCCAAGGGGAGAACCTGGCTCTGTTTGGCGTCTCAGGTAGCGGCAAAAGCGTGCTGGTCAAATGTATGCTCGGGCTTATCGAACCCGATGGCGGCTCGATCTGGCTCGGAGGCCGGGAGACAGTTCGACTGCGACGAACAGATCGTCTCACCGCGAACCGTAAGATCGGCGTTCTCTTTCAAAACGGCGCTCTCTTCGATTCCATACCCATATGGCAGAATGTCGTCTTCAGGCTGCTGGGCGCAGGTGACGTAACTCGAACCATAGCCCGAGAGCGAGCAACAAACGCTTTGGCCAATGTCGGCATTGGCGGCGATACGATCGACTTACTTCCGGCTGATCTATCGGGCGGTATGCAAAAGCGCGTGGCGCTTGCCCGCGCGCTGTTCGGCAACCCGGAAATCGTTCTTCTCGACAGTCCAACGGCCGGTCTTGATCCAGTTTTGACCGCGATCATCGACTCCTTCATAGCCGCGTCTCTTCAACGCCTAAACGCGACGGCACTGACCATCACACACGACCTACGCAGCGCAATGCGCATTGCCCAGCGGGCGGCATTTCTTGCTGCAGGGAGGATTATTTGGTGCGGACCCATTGCGATGATCGGGAGCGTGCAGGAGCCGGCGGTGCAAGCATTCGTTCGGGCGTCCCGGTTGTAACGCCGGCCGACTGAGTGAAAGGTTTCCAAGTGGTACGATGGTCAGAGCGTCCCGTTGGTACCCTGGGACGAACTCGACAATCCAAATCAACCGCCCGCTAAAGCCCGCCCCGCAGCGCTTGATAGTTGAGAGCTCCTACGGTCCCATTCAAACGGTCAGCGCAAGCTTAGAGCAGACGCTGAATAACGCCGACGGCAACACCGTAGACCTGCGCGACCTGAGGGACGGTCATCCCATAATCAAGCCAGGTCCTAATCCGGGCGACGTGCGATGGTGGGATAAGACATGTCATGGGTTCGCCGCGGCCACGCTGAACAATTCGGTCCAAAGTGCCGCGGGCTCTGATCAACGCCGGCAGCACGCGGGGCTTGCGAACCAATTGCTCAGGCCGCCCTGCGAGTTCATCGGACGGCCTCTCCTGCAAAACTTCCTTCCGCGCAAATAGCGCCTCCGCGGCGCGGCGAGCACTACTGTTTGATCGCTGGCGGGCTTCCGACGCGTCAACTGGATGATCTCGATTACTCAAATTTACCGCTCCTCGCGAGCGCCACTCCCAGAAGCGATCGCCACGCAACCTGTCAAGTTTCCGGATGAACCTAAAATGGTTGATATAGAGAACTTTTCAAGAACCAAAAGCTCTTCATGCCGGATAAGGCGCGGACGGTGGACGGCTGCGCTCATCAAGTTGGATGGGTGGCTAGACCTCTGGCGGCGCCCTAGGTGATTCGGTCACTCGACAGAGGGCATTAGCGAAGCTCTGCGAGGCGCGTCCCATGAGAAGCGCGGGATCAGCACCCGCGTGACTGCAGACCAAGACTGCTGCGCTGCGAGTTCGCGGCCGGTATGGTGCGAAATTTCTCGCAGTCGCTTCGCTGCGCTGTGATTCGGAACGTCTTACCGCTTCCGCCGGACCGCTAGATGGTAACCACGTCGTTTGGCGGGCCGGGTGCACAACAGGTTCTGCACCCGGCCCGCCTGATCGGTTTCAGGCCGCCTGCTTCACCTCGATCTTCTGCTGCTTCGCGGCCTGGGCCGTCTTCGGCAAGGTGACGGTCAGGACGCCCTTGGCCATGTCAGCGCCGATCTTGTCGGCGTCGACGCCGTCAGGCAGCGCGAACGAGCGCTCGAAAGAGCCGTAGGCGCGCTCGGACACATGCCGGTTCTTGTTCTTGTCGTCCTTCTCGTAGCTCTTCTCGCCCTTGATCGTCAGCATGCCGCCGGCGACCGTGACCTCGATGTCCTTCTCCTCGAGCCCGGGCAGTTCGGCGGTGATCTTGTAGCCCTTGTCGTCCTCGGTCACATCGACCGCCGGAGTGGGAAAGCTGAACGAGCTTTCGTATGTCCAGGAGGGCTCGGCATTGAACCAGCGGCGCAGGGCCGGCATACCGAAACCGCCGGCGAACCGATCAAACAACCGGTCCATCTCGTCATGGAACGACTGCCACAAATCCGGCGCGCGCGCCGGAACGTTTTTCTTCACTTCAACGGAGGTCTTAGCCATCGGTAGCTCCATCGCATTGTTGTCAAGACGGTGCGAGTCTAACGACGTGCCAAATTCCAACCTTGATCTAGCTCAATGGCCGCACACCCCAACTGCGCAGACGCGCCGGTGGGCTGATAAAAGCGCATTCGGTGTAAGCGGCCTCTCGCTCGAGGAGTGCGGCTGTGCGCAGCCTCTCCTCGCGGACAGAATTGTTTTCGGCCCCCGCCGCGAGGATGCGGTATTGCGCCGCCAGGTGGCGCAGTTTCCTGACCTGATCTACGGCGATGCACTCCATGCTAAGGCCCCGTTGCCGCGAGCAGCTCGACCCGCTTAGCCTCGGTCTCGAGATCCTCCGCCGTGCGGAGGCGTGCATTCCAGATCGCGGGGTTCCCGGCGCGCTCGGCAAATTCCCGATACCAGGACGCCAACTCGCGCAGCTTTTCCGGGTTGGGTAAGGTCACGAGGCTTTCTTTCGTCATGAGTGCAAGATCAGAAAATCAGCCGCGCTGCTGAATGATCTGGATCAATTCGCGCCGAGATCCATCGTGTGACCGCACAGCCAGCCAAAACGCGCTGTCACACGTTCGCACAACCGCGCTATTCGCGGATAACACGAAGACGCTTCAAGGCCGCTTGTGCGCGCGCGAGGCTACCCGCTCGGGCTAAGTTCATATCGGTCGCCATTGCCTCAAAATCGGCCGCAATCAAAAACAACGTTTCGGCGCGCCAATCGTCATCTTCGCGAGCGGCTCGCTCTCGATAGAAGACAGCACTCCGGCGAAAGCTCTCGGCTGTAGGCAACTCCATCGGTCCACCTCCCGCTGCCCGTGCAATCATGGATGAGCTGCGCAAATTGACCTTGAGGTAGATCAAATCGGGAGTTGCTCAGCTGCGGCCGCGATCGCTGATCTTGATGCGGCAACCACGGCAGATCGCGGCTTTGGTCGATCGCTAGCCGCCATGTTCCCAAGCTTGATGCTCCTGGCGCGCAGCTTCACGCGCCGCCCGGACGCGCGGGCTCTGCAAATAATCGCGTGCCCAAAGATCGCCCTCGCCCATCAGCGCCTGAGGCGTGCCAACTCGTAGTTTCTTGTCGACGATCACGGCGACCCGATCGCAGATGGCGAACACCGTTTCGAGGTCGTGCGTGACCAGGAATACGGTAAGGCCCAGACTGGTCTGTAGATCCTTGATCAGGTGATCGAACGCGTCAGCGGCCAGCGGGTCGAGCCCGGACGTAGGTTCGTCGAGAAACAGCAGCTCGGGATCGAGGATGAGGGCGCGGGCGAGCGCGGCGCGCTTGCGCATCCCACCCGATAGTTGAGCTGGATATTTCGTTGCGGCATCCGCCGGCAATCCGACCAGCCCCAGCTTTGACGCAATGATGCCATCCATCAACTCCAGCGCCATTCCGAGGCTTTCGCGCAGCGGGACCTCGAGGTTCTCGGCGACCGTCAGCGAGCTGAACAACGCCCCATCCTGAAACAGCACACCCCAGCGCCGTTCGAGCGCGATGCGCTCCTCGTCGGCGAGCGCGAAGACGTTTCGGTGAAACACCTCGACGGTGCCAGATGCTGGCTTGTTGAGTCCGATGATCGTGCGAAGTAGCACTGATTTGCCGCTGCCCGAGCCGCCGACGACACCCATCACCTCGCCGGGCCTGACGTCGAGGTCGATGCCGTCGTGCACCGTCTGAGTGCCAAATCGGTTGACCAAACCGCGCACTCGGATAACGGGTCGGCCGGACATATCGTTTGAAGCAGGGGTCATGGTCGACTCCCATTGATTGCAGTCAGGCAGCGTCAGCGCAATCAGGCACCGATGTGCTGGCGGTGGTTAATTTCGTTTTGCGGCCGTTCAGCAATCTCTTCAAATCAGCGGCCGACAGCGTCTCTTTTTCCAGTAGTAGCTTGGCACCCCGCACCAGCACCTCACGACGTTTCTCAAGCTCAGCAAGCGCCCGTTCGGCCGCTCGGGAGACCATCTCGCGCACCGCGCAGTCGATCTCGCGCGCGGTCTGCTCGGCATAGCTGCGGTCGAACCAGCCGCCCGGCTGTTGCTGGCCCGGAAGGAATTGCTGATGAACGCGGTCATAGGCGACATCGCCGAGCGTCGGTACCATGCCGTACTGCGCCGCCGCGCTGCGCGCGATGTCGGTGGCTTTCGCAAGATCGTCCGCAGCGCCGGTCGAGACCTTGCCGAAGATCAGCCGCTCGGCTGCCCGTCCGCCGAGCAGTACTGCCATCTTGTTCTGGAGCTCGTCCTCGGTCATCAGAAAGCGGTCCTCGATCGGCCGCTGGATCGTGTAGCCGAGGGCGCCGATCCCGCGCGGGATGATCGAGATCTTCTGCACCGGGTCACTGCCCGGCAGCACCGAGGCCACGAGTGCATGGCCCATCTCGTGGTGGGCGACGATCTCACGTTCCTTGGGCGAGAGGATGCGGTTTTTCTTTTCGAGTCCGGCGATGATCCGCTCGATTGCACCCGTGAAATCCGCGGCAGTGACATTCTCCGAGTTTCGTCTCGTCGCGAGCAACGCGGCCTCATTAACGAGCGTCGCAAGATCGGCACCGGTGAAGCCGGGCGTCAGCGCCGCGATCTCCTCTGCCGAGACGCCCCGTGCGAGGCAGATTTTCTTCAGATAGATATTGAGGATCTGAATGCGCCCGGTCTTGTCCGGCCGATCGACCAGCACCTGCCGGTCGAAACGGCCGGCACGCAGTAGCGCGGGATCGAGGATTTCCGGCCGATTGGTCGCGGCGAGCAGCACCAGCCCGACCGACGGGTCGAACCCGTCCATCTCCGACAAAAGCTGATTGAGGGTCTGCTCCTTTTCATCATTGCCACCGAAATGCGAAGGGCCGCCGCGCGCGTGGCCGAGTGCGTCGAGCTCGTCGATGAAGATAATCGCCGGTGCCTTCTCGCGACCTTGAGCAAAGAGATCGCGTACCCGGGCCGCGCCAACGCCGACATAAAGTTCGACAAATTCCGAACCGTTGATCGATAGGAACGGCACCCCTGCCTCGCCAGCCACGGCGCGCGCCAGCAGGGTCTTGCCGGTGCCCGGTGGTCCCACCAGCAGCACGCCCTTCGGAATATGCGCGCCGAGCCGGCCATAAGCTTTGGGGTCCTTGAGGAAGGCGACGATTTCCTTCAGCTCTTCCTTCGCCTCGTCGACGCCAGCTACGTCACCAAAAGTCACCTTCGTCTCCGTCTCGGCGAAGACCTTAGCCTTGCTTTGGGTGATCGCGCCGATCGGCCCCATTGCACCGCCCGCTCCGCCGCGCATAAACAGAAACGGCAGGAGCATGAGCATCGGCAGCCATAGCAGCCAACCGAAGCCACTGCTCGCCTGCGGATAGCCGGTCACCTCGACGCCGTGCTCGGCGAATTGCGTCGCCAAGTCGTTTGCGACACGAGTCGTGACGATGACGCTGCCGTCCTTCAGCGTCGCTTGGATGTCATCTCCGGTGACCGTTGCCGACTTGATCTGTCCGTCCGCAAGATCCTTCTCGAATACGCTGTACGACACGCGTTGCGGACCCGTGCTGCTGCCCAGCCAGAACGAAAACGCGATCAGGGCCAGGAACAGCCCGCCACAGACGAACACAATGGGCGGTACACGCTTCATCGGATCTCCTTCGACCACGAGCCTAAAAAGGACTCCGTTAGTAAGGCTAGCGAGATAACGGCGACAATAAATTGAGCTGAATCAAACGGCCTTCCGGTTCGAGTCAGGTGATCCGCAAACGCGCGAAGAGGCCAAGCTCGGCATCGCGTAGCTCGCGAGGAGGCAGAGGAAGCCTAGCGACCAGACGGCGCCGGAGGCGATGATCAGATTGACGAAGGCGCCGGGAACAAAGAGAGCGGCGATCCGGAGAACAACTGCGATGGAGACAAGACCGTAGGCGGCAAGCACAGGCTTTTCGGCGCGCGGCGAATCCCCGCTGTGAACCATGCTCTCATGCGCGATCGCGGCCAGCAGCAGCGTGCCGATGGCGCCGGCGGTCAGCGCGTGGATCGCGGCCATGTCGGCGACGCCATTTGTCACCGGCACCGCCGCCTCCAGCAGCAGTCCAACCACCAGCCACAGATAGCCGAAATGTAAGATCAACACCGTCGGTATCCCGAGGGTGCGGTAGCCATGCCAGCGAAACAGGCGCACCGCGTTGAAAACGCCCGCTGCGAGCGCCGCCGCGCTGGTCGAGCGGCTCATGCCCGTAATGCCGTCGCTGATCAGGTAGACCAGCAACGCGGCGATCGCGAGGCCGTCGAGGGTCGGCATCGGCGGCACCTTCAACGGCGAGCCTCCGCCAGCCAAGGACCGATTGGTTGCATCGGGTATCGCGCGTCCGCAAACGACCGCAATCAGCAACAAGTAGGCGTCTATACCGATGCGCGCGCCGCGCTCGGCAAGCGTGAACGTGCCGCCGAGCGCCTCGGCATGCATGGCGCAATCGCCGAACCAAAGCGCGGCGATCAGCGCCAACAGCGGCAGGTTTCGCTCCGGCCGTCCTGCCAAATGAGGAATAACCACGAGCGCTGCAAGTGCAGGAAGGAAACTCAGGTCGACGATGGTAACCAGCCAGGCCGGCAACAGCGCCGATACGGCAGTCACTGCCCGACCGAGCAGCCATATGAAGGCGAGCACGTAGACCCGGCTCACCTCCGTAGGGGTTGCCCCGGACCAGCCCGGCACCCAGGCGCTGATGACGCCCGCCAAGCCGGCCGCCCCAAATCCATAAACGAGCTCGTGTGCGTGCCACATGACAGGTGGAACCGCGTCGGCCAAACCAAGTCGCACCGAGACAACCCATTCCGCCAGCACGAGCGCGCCGAATAATGCGGCAAAAACGAAGAAGACATGCGGTCCGCGCGCGGCCAATGCGGTTTCGGCGCGCGACGCAGCCGCATGAGTCCCAACAGTCGTCATGGCGTTCTCACCTGTGCAATCCCAGCGCCTCGTGGCGCGATGATTCACTGTGAGACAAGCGGTCGGGACGCTCATTGACCCACATCAACGGACGCGAGGTCGTTCGTTTCGCGAAAGCAATGGGGGGATCAGGCGGTTTGGCTGACGACCTTACGGAACCGGAACAGGGCCAGGCCAAAGAACAATCCGCCGGCCAAGATGACTAGGACGAACTGCTTCCAGACCACCCCGAGCCCAGCGCCGCGATAAAGGATCGCCTGGGCGAATGACACGAAATGCACGGTCGGCGACGCCTGCATGATCGTCGAGAGCCAAGGCGGCATGCTTTCAAGCGGAGTATTCGCGCCGGAAAGAAGCGACAATGGCATATAGACCAGAAGATACAGCAGACCGAGTTGTGGCATCGAGCGAGCAACGGTACCAAGAAAGACGCCAACGGCGGTCGCGAAAAATAGGTAAGCGAGCGTACCCGCCAGAAACAACGGCACCGAACCCGCGATTGGAATGTGCAGTAGTCCGCGGACCACGAGATAAAGCGACAAACCAACCGCGATGAGGATCACGAGGCTGTTGGCCCAGATTTTCGCAGCGCCGATCTCGAGCGGGGTTACGGGCATGACCAGCAGGTGGTCCATCGTGCCGTGCTCGCGTTCGCGGACGACAGCGGCGCCAGCGAGGATGATCGCGAGCATTGTCACCGCGTTGATGACACCGTGCACGCTAGTGAACCAGGCCGTCGTTACATTCTGATTGAATTGGATGCGGACAACCAGGTTGACCGGGTCCGGCACGGTACCTTCCTCTTGCGAAAGAAAATTCTCAATCTCGGTCGAGATGATCTGCTGCGCGTAGTCGGCACCGAGCCCCGCTTGCACCATCGCCGTCGCATCGACATTGAGCTGCAGCCGTGGCTCGCGTCCGCCCAACACATCGCGCTCAAAATTCGGCGGGATGTCGACGACGAACGTGTATTTGCCGGCATTCATCAGCGGAACAATATCGCGCTCGGGGATCGGCTGCGGCATCTGGAAATAGGGTGGCAGGAACGCATGCGTGATGCGCCACGATAGCGCCGAGTGATCCTCGTCGACGATCGCCACCGAGGCGTCGTGCACTTCCTGCGAGCTGCTCTGTGCCTGGGCAATAATGGCGAGCGTAAAGCTGTAGATCACCAGCCCGAGAAGCACATAGTCGCGCAGGAAGCTGCGCAGCTCCTTGGTACCCAGCCAGAAGATGTTGGCGAGCGTTTGCACCGGGCTAGCGCTCCTGCTTGCGGAGCATCAGCCAACTGAGCAGCGTCAACCCAGGAACGAACAGTGCGAGCGTGCCGAGCTGGGTAAACTGGTCAGCAAAGCCCAGACCCTTGGTGAACGTGCCCAGGCTGATCGGCAGGTAATAGCTCATTGGGAACAGTCGCCCCATGATCCGCGCCATGCCCTGGAGGGATGAGACCGGCGACATCATGCCGGCGAACATCGTCGCCGGCAGGATCGAGAGGATCATGGTTCCAAACAGCGCCGCGATTTGCGTGCGGGTGAATGAGGAGATGAGCATGCCATACGCCGTCGACGCCGTGACGTAGGTCAGCGTCCCGACGAGCAGGAGTGGAAAGCTGCCTTTGAACGGAACCCGGAAGACGAAGAGCGCCAGGAACAGAAGGATGCAGAAATTCACCATCGCCAACGCCACGTATGGCACCTGTTTCCCCAGCAGAAACTCGAATTTGGTCAAAGGGGTCACATAGAGATTGGTGATTGATCCCAATTCACGTTCGCGCACGACGGCGAGCGCCATCATGATCGCGGGAAACATCAGGAGCTCGATGGCGAACTGGGCGGGCACCATCGAATAGACGCTCTCAAAATTCTGGTTGTATTTGAACCTGACCTCGATAGTGGCGGGTGGCGCCGGCGATACCTGTGTCGTACTGATCGCTGGATCGCTTAGGTAAAGCTGGTGGATTGCCTGCAGGTAGCCGCGGATCGTCTGCGCGATAAACGGGTTGGCGCCGTCGATCCAGGCGGCGACCCAGGGCGGCCGGCCGCGGGCGATGTCCCGCCCGAAGCCGGGTGGAATTTCGATCGCGGCTTCGATGTCGCCATTTTGCAACCGCTGCTGAAGATCGGCATAGTTGGTAAGCGGCGGCCGCTCGAGGAAATAGGCCGAACCGCGCAGCTCTTCGAGATAGGCGCGGCTCTCATGCGTTCCGTCATGGTCGAGAACCGCAAAAGTCAGGTTGTTAACGTCGGTCGAAATGCCGAAGCCGAAGAGCAGCATCAGAAACGTGGTGCCGAACAGCGCGAACCCAATCCGGATAGGGTCGCGCAGCAATTCCAGCGTCTCGCGGATCGTGCAAGCGCCGAGTCGGCGCAAGCTGAAGAGTGGCCGGCTCTTTTTCGCGTTCACCGACTGCGCCACCTCCGGCTGTTCGGCCGTCGGTTTGATCTCCAAGTCGCCGCTTTGCGTTCCCGTCGCTTCCTCCAGATAGTCGATGAAAGCGTCTTCGAGCGTCGCGGCACCGCGCATGGCGACCAGACCAGCCGGCGTATCGGTGGCCAGGACACGTCCCGAATCCATTAGCGAAATACGATCACAACGCTCGGCCTCATTCATGAAATGGGTCGAGACGAAAATCGTCACTCCCTCGTTGCGCGAGAGGCCGATCAACAATTCCCAGAACCGGTCGCGGGCAAGTGGATCGACCCCCGCAGTCGGTTCGTCCAGGATCAGCATCTCCGGCGCGTGGACGATCGCGACCGCGAGCGATAGGCGCTGGCGGATGCCGAGCGGCAAATCCTCGGCGCGCTGATCGACGTGCTCATTAAGGCCGAACCGGTCCATCAGCTCAGCCACACGGGTCTTGGCACGCTGTGGCGTAAGGTGGAACAGGCGGGCATGGAGATCGAGATTCTGCCGCACCGTGAGCTCGGTATAGAGCGAAAACTGCTGCGACATGTACCCAACCCGCTTGCGGGCGTTCAGGTCGCTTGTCTCGATCGGCCGCCCGAACAACAGCGCCGCGCCCTCGCTCGCCCCCAACAGGCCGGTCAGCATTTTCATTGTCGTGGTCTTGCCGCAGCCGTTCGAGCCGACAAAGCCGAAGATCTCGCCACGCTCGATGGTGAAGCTGACGTGATCTACGGCAGCGAAATCGCCGAATCGGCAGGTCAGGCCATGCGCTTCGATCACCGGACCGTCGTTGTCGGCGCAGCGCGGCGGAATTTGCAGCGCGTGATAGCCAGCGCGCTCCGCCTCAGGCAGGAGGTGAATGAAGGCAGCCTCGATGCTGGTTTCACCTGTCTCGGTCTTGAGTTCGGCAGGTGTCCCCGCAGAGATGACCTGGCCGTGGTTCATCGCGACCAGCACGTCGAACCGCTCAGCCTCCTCCATATAGGCTGTCGCGACGATAACGCTCATCCCGGCGCTGCGGCCGCGGATACGGTCGATCAACTCCCAGAATTGCCGGCGCGACAGGGGATCGACCCCGGTCGTCGGCTCGTCGAGGATTAGTAGATCGGGATCATGGATCAGTGAGCAACACAGGCCGAGCTTCTGCTTCATGCCGCCCGACAGCTTCTTGGCGGGACGGTCCGCAAATCGCGTAAGCCCGGTCGCATCGAGCAGCTCGGCGATGCGTCGTTGCCGTTCTTGGGGGCCCTGTCCGAAGAGCCGGCCGAAGAACTCGATGTTTTCGCGGACGCTAAGGTCGGGATAGAGATTCTTGCCCAATCCTTGCGGCATATAGGCGACGCGCGGGCAGATTGTGGCGCGGTGCGCCGCGTCGGCCATGTCGCCGCCGAGGACGTTAACCGTGCCGGACTGAAGCTGCCGCGCCCCGGCGATCAGCGAAAGAAGCGTTGACTTGCCAACCCCATCAGGGCCGATCAGGCCGACCATGCATCCTGCGGGGATGTCGAGGGTGACGCCGTCGAGCGCGGCCACCTTGCCGTAATGCTGGGAGACATCGGCGAGTCGGGCGACCGCGCCGGTTTGCGCGATCATTGTGAAACCGCGGATGAAGCTGGGGGCGGGGGACTCGGCTGCAAGCGCGCCGGCCAGACAGCGTTCGCATCGGTCCGGACGTAAGCCTCGCCGGGCAAGCCACTTCTGACCAGCGCTTCCCGGCCTTCGAGGCGATCGGGGTCGATGCGGACCCGGATGCGGAACATGAGCTTGTCGCGTTCGTCGCGGGTCTCGACCGTTTTGGGTGTGAACTGGGCTTGGCTGGCGATGAACACAACTTTGGCGGGGATCACGTGGTTCGGATAAGCGTCGAGAACGATACGCGCGTCCGAATCGATCCGGACCCGCCCGGCCTGCTCCGTCGGCAAGTAGATGTCTAGGTAGACATAGGACGCGTCGAGCATCGTCAAAACTTTGCCGCCGGCGGGCAGTACCTCGCCGATATTGGCCACGCGGTATTCGATAGGCCCGTCTTTGGGGGCGACGAGCGAATTGTCGGCGATATTGACCTGATACAGCTCAACCTGGTGCGTTGCCGCGGCGGCCGCCTTTTCCGCGGCACCGATCGCCGCTTGGTCCGCATTCAAGGTCGCGTTGGCGCTGTCGAGTTGCTGCCGCTGCAGATCGAGTGTCTCTTGGGTCGCGTAGCCGCGCGGCACCAAATAGCTCGTGCGGTCGACCTCCTGCTGGGCGAATTTCACGACCGCCTGCTGCTGCGCGTAGTTCGCCTTGGATTGATCGAGCGTGTGCTGAGCTTCGAGCACGAGCTGCTGGTATTGCTCGAGTTGGGCTTGCAGGTCGCGCGTATCCATGACGGCAAGCACCTGCCCCGTCTTCACCAGGTCGCCTTCGTCGACATCCAGTTTGAGGATGCGGCCGGCGAATTTGGTATCGATATCGACCTCGTCGGCCTCGAGCCGCCCGTTGCCGTAGGCGAAGCCTGGCGGCAGGGCCGGTTCAGAATGAAACCACCACCATGCCGCCGCAGCGATCGCCAACGGAATGAGGAGGAAATTCGCGGTGTGCAGCCAACGGCGCGGCCTTTTGGGAGGCGGTACCGGCACTGGCAGATTGTGCTTCGGCGGCTCTCCGAGAGCCGGGAACGCCACCGGGACAACGATGTCATCTTGAACGGCCATGATCTGGTCTTTCCGGTACTCCGAATCCCCAGCGATTTCGGGGATCGCCTGAACCATGAGCCACGCGGGATGCGGGCGAAATCCGGATTGCCCCTAAGGAAAGCTACGTACCCGGAGACGGCAGTCCCCCGGGTGACAGCTACAGTCGGTCTTTCTCATAGTCCTCGAGCGAATAACCCAAGAGATCGAGGCCGATTTCCAGATAGTCGGCGAGCAATGGCGTGCCGGTCAGGTAGGCCGTCTCGTTTTCGTTATGGACCTCGCGCGCCTGGGCTAGCGCGTCACGCCACTCTTCGCGTCCGAAATCGCCACGTCCGACCCACATCAGGGCCAGGATTTCGATCCGCTGCTCATCGTTGAGCGCATCGAGCACCGCCAGTAACTCCTGCTCGGTCGGATTGTCTCCTGTCGCTTCGAGAACCACGACATCTTTGTCGTCGGTCGGGTTTGACCCGGACGAGCTGTCGACCGGCGCCGTTTCGGCATCGAATTCGCGCGCCTTCTCGATAATGTAAGCAAGCTGCTCAGGCGGAATCTGCAACATCAGCGGCCCCATTGGTAAAGTGGTGCCACGATAGGCATGCGCTTTGCCCAAGTGCGTTGATCTGCCTCAATGGCGCTTAAACCACCGAAGGCTTTGGTTTTGCGACCTGACCATCGGTTGCTAGTCGCCCCCATGCAATTGTTTGCGAACGGAGCTCAGGCTTGCGTCGTGCGGGTTTGCCACAACCGTGAACTGGAGCTCACGGCACATGTCGAGCATGGGCTTGTTTTCGCGCAAGACGTCACCGAACAGTTCACCGATCCCAGATACGCGCGCGATATCGATGAGCCGCACCATCAGGATGTAGCCGATCCCCCGTCCTTTCCAGTCGCTGCGCACGGCGACGGCGTATTCGGCGCGCAGCCGGTCGGGGTCGGCGGCATAGCGTGCCACACCAAGCGGAACGCCGTTGTGGAGCGCGATGAGCGCCATTTCGCGGTCGTAATCGATCTGCGACAACCGCGCGGCGAGAGCGTGATCCAGTTCACGTATCCGGGCGAAAAAGCGCAGGCGCTGATCCTCGGGGCTCATATGCGCAAACAGGTCCTGCAGCAGCGGTTCGTCTTCCGGCCGCACCGGGCGCAGTGCTAACGAGGTTCCGTCGCGCGCCACGTCAATCGTTTCAAGATGCTTTGGGTAGGGAGCAATCACAAGCCGTGACGCGGCATCAGGCGCGACACGGATGCGGGCATCGAGCGCAACCACCCCGTTCGCATCGGCGAGCAACGGATTAATGTCGAGCTCTCGGATCTCTGGATGGTCGGCGGCCAGTTCTCCAAGCCGGATCAAGACGTCGGTGATGGCATCGATCGCCGCAGCGGGCTTTCCGCGATACGCCTGCAATAGCCGCCAGATTCGCGTTCGCTCCATTTGCGCGCGCGCCAAGAGCGGATTAAGCGGCGGCAGTGCGATGGCGCTGTCGCCGACGACCTCGACCGCCGTGCCGCCCTGTCCGAACACGACGACCGGACCGAAGACCACGTCGTCGGCCAGCCCGGCCAGCAATTCGATCGCGCCGGGCCGCTCGATCATCTGCTGCACGAGAATCCCGTCGAGCCGTGCCTCGGGACGCGACGCACGGACGCGATCCAGCATCGCAACGGCCCCATCGCGCGCGGCGGCCTCGTCGCGCAAG
The DNA here is from genome assembly GCA_035504235.1 of Allostellaceae bacterium. Classification (GTDB taxonomy): domain Bacteria; phylum Pseudomonadota; class Alphaproteobacteria; order ATCC43930; family CGMCC-115725; genus DATARH01. Next base: position 24,899 of record DATJSH010000238.1, read on the forward strand.
CCGAGCGCGACGCCGCCGACATCGGATTTATGCGTGATGTCAGGCGAGCGGATTTTAAGCGCGACCGGAAAGCCGATCTCGCTCGCGATTGTGGCTACCGCTTCGGCGGTGCGAGCATTACGCGCGAGCGGTTGGGGGATACCGTAGCTCGAGAGGACGACGGCGACGCTTTCGGCGTCCAGCCACGACTGATCGGCGGCGAGCGCTTTGGCGATGACCCGCTTTGCTGCCGTGACATCGGGTGCCAAGCCCTCGGCTCGCGCTGGCGGCGTTTCCATTAGCAGCGCCTGATTGTGCTGGTAATGGACGCGATGCAGAAAACCCGCGGCTGCCGCTTCGGGCGTTTCATAAGTCGGAATGCCGGCCACCTCGAAACGCCGACGCGCGGACGCCGCCGTTGCCTCGCCAAGCCAGGCGGTAAACACGTTTCGGCCTGATGGCTTGGCCGCGGAATGGGCGCCGACTGCCTCGATAACGGCTTGTGCGGCATCGTCGGCGCTGGCGAGGGCGGTCGGGCAGTTCAGCACAAGTACCGCGTCAACGGCGCTGTCGCCGA
>DATJSH010000239.1:0-15844 GCA_035504235.1 Allostellaceae bacterium
GCCGCCCTCGGGCAGATCGGCGCCCAATCGCATCGCGATCTCGGTCTCGATACCGACGCGGCAGTAATCGGCGACCCGCACTTCCGCCGGCGAGTGGCGGATTTCGCTCTGAAACATCGCGCCATAGCACGGCTCGTCGACCCCGCAGAGCCGCTGCATGATGGGCGTGGTGAGGCCGATCTTGTAGCCGACGACCTGGCCGCGACGCGGCATCTCAATCGCCTCGTAGGCCTCGCGCACCCGATAGGCATCGTCGAGCGTGCCGGGAATCAGTTCGTCGGGCAGGATATCGATCGGCCGGCGCGCGCGGAAGATGCCGACGATGCGTTCGGCCGTTTGCGTTGGGTCGAGTGCGGGCATCGGTTTCTCCTCTTTGCCTCGACATAGCGAAATTGTCGGACTTGCGAAAGCACAGTATAGCCCCGGCGATGGACGCCATTGTGCAGCCGACGCTCGCCTTTATCGCCGCCCATGCGCATTGGGCAGCGGCGATCATGTTCGTCACCGCGTTCGGCGAGAGCTTCGCATTTCTGAGCCTGCTGTTTCCCGGCACCACGCTGCTGATCGCGGCCGGCACGCTGATGTCGGACGGAACGCTGCCCTATGTGCCGGTGCTGATCGGCGCGGTGCTCGGCGCGACGCTCGGCGATTCGGTGTCGTATTGGATCGGCCGCAGGTTCGGCGGCAGCATCGCCCGGCTCTGGCCGTTTTCGCGCCACCCCGACATGCTGCCGGCGGGCATCCGCTTTTTCGAACGGCACGGCGGCAAGAGCGTCGCGATCGGCCGGTTCTTCGGCCCGGTGCGTGCGGTCATTCCGCTGGCCGCCGGGCTGATGCAGATGCCGCGCGGCTGGTTCTGGTTCGCCAATATTGTCTCGGCCGTGGTTTGGGCGCCGATGCTGCTGTTTGTTGGCGACGCGGTCGGCGATGTCGGCGACCGGCTGGTCGGCGCGAGCAACACCTTTCTGTTGGTATTCGGCGGACTGACCCTGTTCGGAATCGCCGGCGTGGCATGGGCGGTGCTGCGCGCCGCCAAGCCTAAGGGCTAGTTCCGCCCGCGCCCCTGGCTGACCGGCTCGAGCCGTCCCGGGTTCAGGTGGTCGCCGATATACGCCTCGACCTGGGTGCTCAGCAGATCGAGCTGATCGGCGAAGAAATGATCGGCGCCGGGCACCTTGCGGAAATCGATCTTGATGTCGCGCTGGTGGGCCAGTTTGTGCACCAGCTTCTGCACGCTCTCGATCGGCACCAGCGTGTCCTGATCGCCCTGCAGCACCAAGCCGGATGACGGGCATGGCGCGAGAAAGGTGAAGTCGTACTGGCTGGCTGGCGGCGAGACGGCAATGAAGGCCTCGATCTCCGGTCGGCGCATCAGAAGCTGCATGCCGATCCAAGCACCGAATGAATAGCCCGCGACCCAGCACGACCCGGCATTGGGATTGTAAGTCTGCAGCCAATCGAGCGCCGCCGCCGCATCGGCCAGTTCGCCCTCGCCGCGATCGAAACTGCCTTGGCTGCGCCCGACGCCGCGGAAATTGATCCGCAGTGTTGAAAACCCGCGACGCACAAAGCTCTGATAGAGCGTGTAGACCACGCGGTTGTTCATGTTCCCGCCATGCAGCGGGTGCGGGTGCAACACCAGCGCCATCGGCGCCGGACCCGAGCGCACGTGGTGATAGCGCCCCTCGATGCGTCCCTCGGGACCATTGATGATGACGTCAGGCATGACAATTCCGACAACGAGGGTCGGGTTTGAAACGCATTGCCAAGCAACGCCGAGCGGGCAAGTTGCGGGGGGATACTTGATCGCTATAGTCAGGCAATTATATCTCGATTCTTGGACCGCGTCGGGCCGGCCACGGTTAGGCTCTTCCGCGCGGCGGCCACGATAGCACAGTGAACGCGATGCTATTCAAGAACCTGCGCGACGAAATCGATGCCACGCGGGCGCGCGACCCGGCGGCCCGCTCCTCGTTAGAGGTGGTATTCTGCTATCCCGGCTTCCAGGTCTTGCTGTTTCATCGCATAGGCCACTGGCTATGGAACCACCGCCGTTATTTCCTCGGCCGTTTGGTCTCCCATATCGGCCGCGTACTGACGGCGATCGACATCCACCCCGGCGCCGCGATCGGCAAGCGGCTCTTTATCGACCACGGCGCCGGCGTGGTGATCGGCGAGACCGCCGAGATCGGCAACGACTGCACGATCTATCAGGGCGTGACGCTTGGCGGCACGCGGCCCTCGGCCGACCAGGCCGGTCACAAACGCCATCCGACGATTGGCAACAACGTCATCATCAGTTCGAACGCGCAAATTCTCGGACCAATCAAGGTCGGTGACGGCGCGACGATCGGCGCCGCGACGATCGTGTTGCGCGAGGTGCCGCCCGGCGCGGTCATGGTCGGCAACCCGGCACGCCAACTGTCCCGCCGTGCTCCCGGCGAGGCGAAGCCCGCGTTCACGCCCTACGGTATCAGCGGCGAGGACATTCCCGACCCCATTGCCCGCGCGCTCTCCGGGTTGCTCGACGAGGTCGCAAGCCTCAGGGCGCGGGTCAACGAGCTCGAAAGCGAGAAGGCGTCGGCGCCAACGGCTCCGCGCGCCATCGCCGACGAAGCCGAAAGCGAGCGCATGGCATGAGGTCAAAGGTCGAGAAGGTGGCGGCATGAGGCTCAGCACCAAAGGGCGCTATGCGGTGATGGCGATGGTCGACCTGGCGCAGCACAGCGGAAACGGCCCGGTCTGCCTTTCGGACATCGCCGAGCGCCAGGAGATTTCGCTCTCCTATCTCGAGCAGCTTTTTGCCAAGTTGCGCCGCCACGGCCTTGTCAGGAGCGTGCGCGGCCCCGGCGGGGGCTATCTTCTGGCGCATGAGCGCAACGCGACGCGGATCTCCGATATCATCCTCGCGGTCGACGAGCCAATCGAGGCGATCCGATGTAAGCCCGGCGCGACGCTCGGCTGCCGCGGCGACCGCAGCCGATGTCTGACCCACGATTTGTGGGAGGAGTTGGGTAACCAGATCCACCTTTTTCTGAGCTCGGTAACCCTCGGCGACGTCTGCGAGAAGCGGGTGCTCGGCGCCAGCGGCATCGCCTACCGGGCTCGTGCCGCGCAATAGGCTCCCCGGAAACTTTGGCGTAAGACCGTGATCTCCCGCGACACCTATCTCGACTGGAATGCGACCGCGCCCCTGCGCCCCGAGGCGGCGGTGGCGATAGCCGACGCGTTGGCGCAGGGCGGCAATCCGTCCTCGGTGCATCGCAGCGGCCGCGCCGCACGGCAACTGCTCGAACAGAGCCGTGAAGCGGTGGCCGTGCTGGCCGGTGCGCCAGCCGATGGAGTCGTCTTCACCAGCGGAGGTACGGAAGCCAACCAACTGACGCTGCTCGGCAGTGGCCGGGCTCGGGTGCTGGTATCGGCCGTCGAGCATTCTTCGGTGCTGCAGGGGATGCCAGATGCCGAGCGCATCCCGGTCGACAGCGACGGTCGCGTCGACCCCAGCGCACTCGCTGCGCTGCTCGAAGCCGACGATCGGCCGGCGCTCGTCTCGGTGATGCTCGCCAACAACGAGACCGGCGTGATCCAGCCGGTCGCGGAGATCGCAGCGGTCGCGCATGCCCATGGCGCGCTCTTTCACTGCGATGCGGTGCAAGCCACCGGAAAGATCCCGCTATCGCTAGCCCAGACCGGCGCCGATTTCCTCACCCTGTCGGGGCACAAGATCGGCGGCCCAGCGGGCATCGGCGCGCTGATCGTGGCGTCGGGGGCGGAGGTAACGCCGCTCTTGCGCGGCGGCGGTCAGGAGCGCAACCGCCGCGCCGGCACAGAGAATCTTGCGGGCATTGCTGGTTTCGCCGCGGCGGCCGCCGCCTCTGATCCGGCCGAATATGACCGTGTCCGCGCGTTGCGCGACCGACTCGAAGCGGCGCTGCCGTCGGATGCGGTCGTCATCGCCCGCGGCGCATCCCGCCTGCCGAACACCTCCGCCATCGCCATGCCTGGCGTCCCGGCTGAGACGCAGGTTATCGCGCTAGATCTCGACGGCGTCATGGTGAGCGCCGGCGCCGCGTGCTCATCGGGCAAGGTCGGACCGAGCCATGTGCTGGCGGCAATGGGACTTGCGCCAAAGATCGCCAGCGCAACGATCCGGGTCAGCCTGGGTTGGAGCACCACCGAAGCCGATATCGGCCATTTCCTCGACGCCTGGAGAGCGCTCTACCGGCGTACCCGCAAACAGGCCAGAGCCGCATGAACGACGTTATGTCCCCCAACACCCTGCCGATCTATCTCGACAACCAGGCGTCGACCCCTGTCGACCCGCGCGTGCTCGAAGCGATGATGCCGTATTTCACGATCGATTACGGGAACCCGCACAGCGAAAGCCACGCCTACGGCCATCGCGCGATGGCGGCGATCGACCGGGCGCGCGCGGAGGTCGCGGGCCTCATCCATGCCGACTCGCGCGAGATCGTCTTCACTTCGGGCGCGACCGAGGCCAACAACCTCGCGCTGAAGGGCGCGGCGCATTTCGCTCGTGAACACGCAACCGGCGCCCCGAAAGACCATATCGTCGCGCTGCAGACCGAGCACAAATGCGTGCTCGAAAGCTGTGCGAGCCTCGAACGTGAAGGGTTTTCGGTGACCTATCTACCGGTCGGGGAAAACGGCCTCGTCTCGCTCGCCGCGCTCGAAGCGGCTCTGACCGACCGCACCCTCATCGTCTCGGTGATGGCGGCGCATAACGAGATCGGTGTCATCCAGCCTTTGGCCGAGATCGGCGCGCTGTGCCGGTCGCACGGCGTGTTGTTTCACACCGATGCGGCCCAGGCGCTCGGCAAAATCCCACTCGACGTCGAGGCGATGAAGATCGATCTGATGTCCATGTCGGGCCACAAGCTCTACGGGCCGAAGGGCGTCGGCGCGCTTTATGTGCGGCGGCGGCCACGCGTGCGCCTCTCCCCGCTGATCGACGGCGGCGGCCAGGAGCGCGGCATGCGCTCCGGTACCCTGCCGACCCCGCTCTGCGTCGGCTTTGGCAAGGCCTGCGCACTCGCCGCCGCCGAGATGGGCGATGAGGCGGCGCGCCTCAAGGGCTTGCGCGAGCAGTTGCAGACCAACTTGCGGCAGCGTGTGCCGGGGCTGGTCATCAACGGCGATCTCGATCATCGCCTGCCCGGCAGCCTCAACGTCTCGGTGCCGGGCACCACCGCGCCCGACCTCATCGAGGCCTGCGCCTCGATCGCGATCTCGACCGGATCGGCGTGCACCTCGGCTTCGGTCGAACCGTCCTATGTGCTGCGCGCGCTCGGCCTTTCCGACGAGCGCGCCAATGCCTCCATTCGGCTGGGCCTTGGCCGCTTCACCACCGCGGCCGACGTCGACTTCGCCGCCGATGCGATCGCCGCGGCAGCGGCCCGACTCAGGGTGAAATCCACCGAGGGCAAGACTACATAACGTCTATCTTACGATTGACGGCGACGATGACGGCGGCAATATGAAGCCGCGCAAGCAAGTTCGAGGAGTGTGAGGCACGATATGGCTCTGGCGCGACCTCCGGCTTTGACGGTGACCGACGCGGCGGCGTCGCGGATCCAGGCGCTGCTCGCGAATCGCGGCAAGCCGTCGCTTGGCGTGCGCGTCGGCGTGCGTTCGCGCGGTTGCTCCGGCCTCAGCTACACGCTCGAATATGCGGACGAGAAGGGCCGGTTCGACGAGATCGTCGAGGACAAGGGCGTCACCGTGCTGGTCGACCCCAAGGCGGTCATGTTCATCCTCGGCACCGAGATGGATTACGTCGAGGAGAAGCTCGAATCGGGCTTTGTGTTCCGCAATCCCAACGAGAAGGGACGCTGCGGCTGCGGCGAATCGTTTCACGTTTGAGTCATTGCGAGGAGCGCGTAGCGCGACGCGGCAATCTCCCGCGGTAGAGGGCCCAATGGATGGGGATTGCTTCGCTTCGCTCGCAATGACGAGTTGAATTCATGAAGCTCTTTCAGATCGAAGAACCCGACGGCTCGCCGGCCGACCCGGATGCGCCGGGGGTGGCGATCGGCATCGATGCCGGCGGCGATCTCTCCGAAGTGGGCTTCGCGGTCGGCGGCAATGCGGTGACGCTCACCGACCGCCAGGGGTTCGAGCGGGCGCTGCCGGTGCCGGGCCCCGACGCGCCGCTCGCCGACTGGCAGGAGCTCTTCGAAGGGGCCCGGCTGCGCGCCGAGCGGGCGCTGGCGCGACCTGTGACCCATGCCGTGCTGGTTTTCGCCGCCGCGCTGGACCCGGCGCTTGCCGCCGAGCTGATCCGGGCTAGCGAGGCCGCGGGGGTCGAGCTTCTGCGCATCGTGCCGAGGACGGAATTGCCGCCCGGTCAGGCGCCCGCCGAGGCCGCCGCGCTCATCGCCGAGGACATGGCGCCGCGGCCGCCGGGAGTTGTCTAGGTTTGCCATGCCGAAAATGACCTTTATCGAGCGCGACGGGGCGGCGCGCGAGGTCGACGCGCCGCTCGGCCTGTCGGTGCTCGAAATCGCCCACCGCAACAAGATCGACATCGAAGGCGCGTGCGAAGGTTCGCTCGCCTGCTCGACCTGCCATGTGATCGTCGACCCCGAGTGGCACGACCTGTTGAAGGAAGCGACCGAGGACGAGGAGGATATGCTCGACCTCGCCTTTGGGCTCACCGCGACCTCGCGGCTCGGCTGCCAGATCATCATGACCGAGGAGCTGGACGGGCTGACCGTACGGCTCCCCGCCGGCACCCGCAATATGATGAACAGCTAGTGACCGGCAACACCCTGTTCGACCGCCTGGTCGCGGCGGCGGGGCCGACCTGGCACAGCTACACGCGGCACGATTTCGTCCTGCGTCTGGCCGACGGCACGCTGCCCGAGGCGGTGTTCCGCCACTATCTGATCCAAGACTACCTGTTCCTCCTGCATTTCAGCCGCGCGTGGGGCTTGGCGATCTACAAGTCCGACACGCTCGCCGAGATGCGCCGCGCGCAAGGCCTTGTCGCCGCGACGCTCGACGTCGAGGTCGGCTTGCATGTCGAGTATTGCCGTGGCTGGGGCATCGATCCGGCGGCTATGGCTGCCGCCCCCGAGGCGCTCGAAACCGTCGCCTACACCCGCTTCGTGCTCGACCGCGGCCTTGCCGGCGACCGGCTCGACCTCGAAATCGCGTTGGCGCCATGCATTATCGGCTATGCCGAGATCGCAATGGAGCGGATGGCCGATCCGGCCACGAAGCTTACCGGCAACCCCTATAAGAGCTGGCTCGATATGTATGCCGGCGCCGAATACCGGGCGCTCGCCGAAGAGGCCAAAGTCGCGCTCGACGAGCAATTCGCCCGGCGCGGCGGCGAGGGCCGCTTGCCGGCGCTTGCCGCGACCTTCGCCGCGGCGACCCGGCTCGAAGCCGATTTCTGGCAGATGGGCCTCGACGCGGCGCGCTGAGTGCCGATATTAGGCCGATGCTGCAGCCCCTCGATCTCGATCTGCCGGGAAAGCCGGAAGACCACCGCGTTGTCGTGGCGATGTCTGGCGGCGTGGATTCGTCGCTGACCGCCGCGCTAGTGGCGCGCGCGGGTTACAATGTCGTCGGCATCACGCTGCAGCTTTACGACCACGGCGCGGCGACCGGGAAGAAGGGCGCGTGCTGCGCCGGCCAGGACGTGCGCGACGCCGCCAATGTCGCGCGGCAGATCGGCATCCCGCATTACGTGCTCGACTACGAGACGCGGTTTCGCGAAGCGGTGATCGAGGATTTTGCCGACAGTTATGGCCGCGGTGAGACGCCGATCCCATGCATCCGCTGCAACGAGCGGGTCAAGTTCCGCGACCTGCTGCGGACCGCGCGCGATCTCGGCGCGAGCGTTTTGGCGACCGGGCATTACGCGCGGCGCGCATGCAGTGATGACGGCGCGGCGCTCTACCGCGCCCGGGATACGGCGCGCGATCAAAGCTATTTCCTCTATCGCACGACCCGCGACGAGCTCGATTTCCTGCGCTTTCCGCTGGGCGGCATGGCGAAGGACGAGACCCGCGCGCTCGCCCGCGAATTCGACCTGCCGGTCGCCGATAAGCCCGACAGCCAGGACATCTGCTTTGTCCCCCAGGGATCTTACGCCGATATCGTCACCCGGCTGCGGCCCGAGGCCGGCGAACCGGGCGACATTGTCGACGAAGCCGGCGCGGTGCTCGGCCGGCATCGCGGCATCGCGCATTTCACCGTGGGGCAGCGCAAGGGGCTTGGAATCGCCGCGCCGGAGCCGCTTTATGTACTGCGGCTTGAGCCGGCGACGCGACGGGTCGTGGTCGGGCCGTTGAGCGCGCTCGCCCAGACGCGAGTGCGATTGGCTGAGCTCAACTGGCTCGCCGCCCCGCTTGCCGCGAGCGAGACACGCGCGGTCGGCGCCAAGCTGCGTTCGGCGCAGCCGCCGGTCCCGGCGACGCTTCGTGCCGGCATGGACGACGAAGCCGAGCTGGTGCTGGCGACGCCGGCCGGCGCGGTCGCCCCGGGCCAGGCCGCCGTGCTCTATGACGGCGACCGGCTGCTGGGCGGCGGCTGGATCAGGCGCTAGTTGGGTGCAATCCTTGACCGTGGCAGGCCCATCACCTATATGCGGCGCTCGCTTGATCGGGCGCGTGGCGGGGTAGCTCAGTTGGTCAGAGCAGCGGACTCATAAGCCGAAGGTCGGCGGTTCAAATCCGCCCCCCGCTACCAAGCCGCCCCGTGGGACCGCCCCTTGGGCGGCTTTTTCGCGCGTCGTGGCGTCTGTATTTTCAGCCATCGTTAACCTTAGCCCGCGATCCTCCCGCCACCCCGGGAGGGCAACAGGGCAGGGTCGCTGGAGTTCATGGAGCGCAACAGGTGGGAGACGGCGATCCGCTGCCTTGAGGTCGCGGTCCACCCGAACACCAGCGACGATGAGATGATCGCCGCGGTGAACGGGTTCCGCCGCACCGTGGAAGGGCTGCCGCTGAGCCAAGTGTGCCTCGAGTTCGCTTGCGGCGGGGTGCCGCTCGCCGATCTGGCGCAGATGAAGGACATGCTTGAACGGCAGAACCGCGACAATCTCGAATTGCGGCGCAAGCTCGCGATCGAGGAGGCGGCGCAGGCCAGTGCCGCCCGCCGTCTCGACGACGCCTATCGCCGGATCTACCAGCTCACCGAAGAGGCGATGGCCGCGCAGCGCCTCGCCGAGGCGGCCGAAAAGGAGTTTGCCGAATTCCGCGCCGCCTACGCCGAAGCGCTCGACGGCATGAAGCAAAGCAACGCCGGCCTGCGTTCGGCGCTCGACGAAGCCAAGCGCGGCGCGCGCCGCCCATTCAGCGCCATGCTCGCCGAGGCGAGGCTCGCCACCAGTGAGGCGGCGGCCTTCAACAGCGGCGCCGGGAGCGGCCGGCTAAAGCTCGTCGATCCCGGTGAACCGTGGACCGCATAGACGGTGGTCAGAGAAATTACCTGTCTTAAATCAGTGGTTTAATGCGCATCGTTGCATTCCCCGAAGGGAACGCGCGGCGGCGGCGCGCCGTTGTCTTAGCAGTAGATTGTTATGTGCGGAGCCGATCCATGAAGCGCTTGCTCGTTGCCAGCGCGATGTTCGCCGCGGCCTTCAGCCTGGCCACGGCGGCCGACGCGCAGGGCTATTACCCGCTGTCGCCGCCGGTGGTGCTGCGCCCGGCCATGCCGGAATCGATGCCGACCATCGAGCCATTCTCGGCGCTGGCGCCGGACGATGTCTCCGGCACCTCGACGCATACCATCACAGCAACACCGGATTGCGGCGCGGCCAACCCGCAAGGCGGCGTCCCGTCGATGGTCACCGGTACCTGCCCATAGACGCGCCGGCGCGCGGACCGCTTGCCTTGGTCGAGAGTGACGGGCCAATCTAAAGGCCAGCCCGTCATTTCCACAGAGGTGCGGCCGATGGCCTTGAAGGACAAAATCGCGTTTGGCATGTCGCTGCCGCACCGCTCGCCCGACCCGATCGATCGGAGCGTCGTCAAGCATGTGGCGCAGCGCGCGGAGGCGCTGGGCTTTCGCGATTTGTGGGTCACCGAAAACACCCTCAATGAAGAGTCGATGTGCTTCGATCCCGTGCCGGTGTTGACCTATGCGGCGGCGGTGACGACAAAAATCCGCGTCGGCGCCGCGGTTGTGGTGCTGGCGGTGCACCACCCGGCGATGGTCGCGCATCAATGGGCCACGCTCGACTACCTGAGCGGCGGCAGGGCGGTGCTCGGGGTCGGGCTTGGCCGAGGCCATCACTACCGGCAGTTCGAGGTGCCGGAGGAGGGCAAGGTCGCTCGGTTCCGCGAGGAGGTGGCGTTGATCCGCGCGCTGTGGAACGAGGAGCGCGTCACGTTCCACGGCAAGTTCTACAATATCGAGAACGAGGTGATGTCGCCGCGCCCGGTGCAAAAGCCGATGCCGCTGTGGATGGGGGTCGGCCACCCGAACGCGGTCAGGCGCACCGCCGAGTTGGCCGATGGCTGGATGGGATCGGGCGGGTCGAGCATCGCCGAATTCGGCCGCTCGGTGCCGATACTCAAGGACGCGCTCGCCGCACGAGGCCGCGACCCGGAACATTATCCGATCTCGAAACGCATCTTCATGATGGTCGATGAGAACCCGGCGACCGCGCGGCGCCTGCTCGCCCGCTGGTTCGACGAGGTCTACCACAACCCGCCGGGCACCGATTTCTCGGGCATCCACGGCACGCCAGAACAGGTGCGCGAGCGGCTTGAAGAGGTCGCGGCGATGGGCGCCAACCATCTGATGCTCAATCCGGTCTCGCATTATGGCGAGCAACTCGAAGCGCTGGCGGAGGTCGTCGGGCTGAAATAGGAGTCGGCAATGGCTTCCCCGGATATCGTCAAGCAGAACGTCGCCGCCCATTGGGGCAAGCGGGCGGCGCATTTCGACCAGGATTTCGGACACAGCATCGCGACCGCGGCGGAGCGCGCGGCATGGGACCGCGTCTTTGCGCTGGCGCTGGGCAGCCGCAGCGACCTCGAAGTCCTCGATGTCGGCTGCGGCACCGGGTTTTTGAGCCTTGAACTGGCGGCACGCGGGCATCAGGTGACCGGCATCGATTTCGCGCCCGAGATGCTCGCGCTGGCGAAAGAGAAGGCGGCAAGCGCCAACGCGGCGATCCGCTTCGAGCACGCCGACGCCGAGAACCTGGCCTTCGCGCCGGCGAGCTTCGACCTGGTCATCACCCGCCACGTGCTGTGGACCTTGCCGCATCCCGAGGCCGCGATCAGCGAATGGATCCGGGTGCTGCGGCCGGGCGGACGGCTCGCGGTGATCGACGGGCAATCGCTGGTCAAGCCCGGCGAAGAGCCGGCGGCGAGCGCGCGGCGCAGCGCCGAATATGAACCGATCGGCGACCGGCTGCCGTTCCTCATGGGCAAGGCGCGCGAGGAGATCGAGGCGCTGTTCCGCGCGAAAGGGCTCGCTGCGGTCGGCAGCGACCCGCTCGCGGACGTGATCATGGCGCAGAACGAGCGAGCGGCCGCCGAGGGTGAGGAGCTGCGGCCGCGCCGGCGGTATATCGTTTGGGGCGACATGCCGCTGGCATAGATGCGAGTTGGTTCGCCCTGGCGAGGTGAGGCTTGCTAGGCCTTGTTTTGTCATTCCGGGGCCGGCCAACGCCGGAACCTGGAACCCATGACACAAGCTTGCGCCAAAATGCCCCGGTCCGTGTTCATGGGTTCCCGCGTTCGCGGGAATGACGCCAAAAGGAAGGCGTACTCCATGCTTCCAATTGCCGAACTCGAAGCACTCGTCGCCGAGCGCCGGCAAAACCTCGGCGACGCGCATGCCGATACGCTGACCGCGATGCTCGACCTCGCCGAGGCGCTGTGGGGCGAGGGGCGGCTTCACGCCGCGCGGCGATTGGAGGAAGCAGTGGTCGCCGGCCGCCGCACGCTTTTTGGCGCTGCGCATCCCGATACGCTGAAGGCGCTCGGCAAGCTCGCGGTGTCGATCGGCCAGCAAGGTGAACTCGCCGAAGCGCGCCGGCTGCAGGAAGAAGTGGCGGCCGGAATGCGCACGGCTTGCGGCGCGGAAGCGCGCGACACGCTGCGCGCGGTCAACAACCTCGCGGGCACGATGGCGGCGCTGGGCGATGTCGAGGCAGCGCATGGCCTGCTTGACGAGACGATCGGCACGCTGACCCGGGTGTTTGGCGAGGACGACGCCGATACCCTGACCTCGCTGGGCAATCTCGCGGCGCTTTTGTGGCAGGCGGGCGAGCGCGACGAGGCCGTCGAATTGCAGGAGCGTGTCGCCGGTGCGCTGCGGCGCACCCGCGGCGGCGACGACCCGGCAACCCAAGCCGCCAAGGCGACGCTCACGCAGATGCTGAACGAGGGGCTGTTTTAACAGGAGGCTCGCCTCCTGTTCGCGTCCTGTTATCCGGGCAAATAACAGGAGGCGGCGTGCACCGGATTTCAGGCGGGCGAACCAGGCTTTTGCGGCTTTTGCGATGTCGACCAATGCGAACTCCCACCCGCATCGCGGGCCGGCTTCCGCTTTCAAATGTTCTCTTTATGTTCCCGTTTCAAGGAGGGGGCTCATAAAATTTTCACAGGCTAATCCAGCGGCACAACGATATGGTCGACATTGCACGGATGGACAGTGCTGCCGCAACCGGCCAGCCACACCTCGCGATAGACCGTGCGCGTGACGTATCGGTGCACCCAATGGTGACGGACATGCAGAACCACATGATGCTTTACTGGCGGCGGACAGCCGACTGTGGGCCCATCGGCGAGCGCGGGTGGCACCGCGGTTCCCAGCAGCGCGGCAAATCCCAGAACAAGGGCGAGACCGGTCGGCAGGTGGCGTTTCATGTGTGGCTCCGCTGCGTTTGCTAAACCGTAGGATGCACTATCGGCGGTTAAGAAAACGATGATCGCGCCCAACCGATCCGCGATGTGACGATGATGCTGTCCTAGTCACCCCTCCCCAACCCTTCCCCATCAAAAAAGGGGGAGGGAGCTGGTCGAGCGATTAGCCCCCCTCGATGGGGAAGGGCAGGGTAGGGTGACGCAACAAATCGATGTAACTGAGCCCTACGGCGCCTTCTTCCACAGCGCGACGAAATCGTCGAGCTGGGCGCGCTCGACATCGGAGACGACCCAGAAGTTCATCCCGTCCGCGGACCAATGCGCGACGTTGTAACCCTGGATGGCCCCCTGGGAATTGGATTCACTGGCGAGATGCGCCGGCGCGCCGCCCGCCGGCCAGACGTAAAGATCGATGATGTGCTTGTCGCGCTGGTAGACCAGCGCCGCGACCGGGCGGTGGTCGAGATAGTCGAGGCGCCCCCCTTTCAACGGAAACCCCTCGGCGGCGAAATCCTTGACCGGCGGGGAAAAATCGATGCGCCCGTCAAACCACGGCTTGACCGTGTGCTGGTCGGTCGAGACGACGTCTTCGAGATGGCCGGGCTGCAGCGCGCGGATATGGTCGGCGACGATCTGATCGACAAGATCGTTTCGCTGCGGCAGCACGACGAGGAACGCAATCGCCGCAGCGCAGGCGGCGCCGAGGCCGAAACCGATGCCGGAGCCCCATAACGTGCTCCAGCTCCGGCGAGGCGGCCGGGTTGCCGGCGGCACGGCTTGCGGCACGGCCTGGCGCAGCCGCGCCATGACCCGCGCGCGCACATCGTCCGGGGTCGCCTCGTAGGGTTCGCCGCGCAGTAGCCCCCGCGTGCGCAGCAATTCCGCCTGCGCCGCCCGGCAGATCGGGCAGATCTGCCGATGCGTCTCGAGCGCAGCGGCTTGGGCTGCGTCGAGCTCGCCGTCGAGCTCGGCCTGGACCAGCAGCACCTTGTCGCAGCCGGGCGTATGCTCGCTCATGGCAGACCCTCCGCGGCCGCCGCCTGCGCCAGCAATTGCCGGGCGCGCCACAGCCGCGACATCACCGTGCCGATCGGGGTTTGCGTCGCCTCGGCGATCTCCTTGTACGAAAATTCCTCGAACTCGCGCAGCACCAGCGTCTCGCGCAGCTCGACCGGCAGCGCGGCGATCAGCGCACGCACCTGGCGGCTTTCGCGCGAACGCAACAACGCGACCTCGGGGTCGTCATCGCCGGAGACCAGCTCGGCGGCGACCGGCTCGTCGCTTTCCGTGGCGATCGGCACGGTTTCGACGCCGCGATTGAGCGCCATCGAGCCATAGGCGGTGTTCCGCACGATCTGCAACAGCCAGGCGCGCGGGTTGACGCCCTTAAAGCTCGCAAAATAAGTGAGCGCGCGCACCATCGCCTCCTGCAGCACATCCGCCGCCGCCTCGGGATCGCGCATCAGCCAGCGCGCGAGATTGTAGGCGGCGTCGAGATGCGGCAGCACCACCCGCTCGAACGTATCGTCACGCGATGAAGGGGACATTCTCCTCACGAGCTCGAGCCGCGAGCCGGCAAATGCCGCCAATGCCTGATGACCGGATCGCGGCCGGTTTTATTCTCACGCCCGGCGGTATTTCGCGCGAAATTTTTGCGGGGGCCCCGAATAAATGGCGAATAAATCCCACAGCGCGCCGGTCTCCCTCGCCGACACCTGACGCAACCACATCCCAAGGGGAGCGGCGAAATGGATTCAAGACGCGATTTTATGAAGTGCCTGGCCTGGGCTGGCGGCGGCATCGCCTGGAGCGTCGTCGGCGGCGTGCCGAAGGCGGTGCCGTTCGGTATGGGCCTCGGCGGTCCGGCGCTGGCGGCGGAAGGCAGCTTCACCTTTGTCCAGATCAGCGACAGCCATATCGGCTTCAAGGCCGATGCCAACCCGGACCCCAACGCGACGCTGCAGGCGGCGCTCGACAAAGCCGTGGCGACAAAGCCGGCGATGATGATCCACACCGGCGACGTAACCCACCTGTCGAAGCCGGAGCAGTTCGACACCGCCGACCAGCTCATCAAGGGCGCGAAGCTCGACGTGCACTTCGTGCCGGGCGAGCACGACGTGATCGGCGATGACGGCAAGATGTATTTCGCGCGGTTTGGCGGGAAAGGCGCGGCGCCGGGCGGCTGGTACAGCTTTGACCAGAATGGCGTGCATTTTGTCGCGCTGATGAACGTGATCGGCTTTGGGCCCGCGACCGGGGGCACGCTCGGCAAGGACCAGCTCGAATGGCTTGAGCAGGATCTGAAAGCCAAGAGCGCCTCGACCCCGATCGTCGTCATGGCGCATATCCCGCTGTGGTCGATCTATCCGCAATGGGGCTGGACGACAGCCGATGGCGACCGGGCGCTCGCCTATCTGAAGCCGTTCGGCTCGGTGACGGTGCTCAACGGCCATATCCACCAGGTCGTGCAGAAGGTCGAAGGCAAAGTTACCTTCCACACCGCGATGTCGACCGCCTTCCCGCAGCCGGCGGCGGGCGCCGCGCCCAATCCCGGCCCGATGAAGGTCGCGGCTGACAAGCTCAAGACCGTGCTCGGCATCCGCGAGGTGGCGTTTGCCCCCGCGGCTCCGCCGCAGCTCATCGACCAGACGCTCGCCTAATTCCTCTCTCGTCGTTCCCGCGTGATCCCCGGGTCAAGCCCCGGGAGGAATCCAGGGCAACCGTTCCGTCACTCGCCCTGGGGCCCCGCCTCGCGGGGGCGACGAAGGGGGTGCGTTCAATTGGAGGAAAGAATGACGATGTTTCTGAACCGGCGGGCATTGCCGCTCGCCGCGGCGGCGCTGCTCGGCCAGGGCCTTGCGATGGTGGGCTTTCCCGCCTACGCCGCGGACGCGGACGCGCCGCAGCAGGTCGCGGCCGCCCAGACGCCGGCGGTGACGATCGACAACTTCGCCTTTGCGCCGGCTCTTGTGCTCGTCGCGCCGGGC
>DATJSH010000240.1:0-5695 GCA_035504235.1 Allostellaceae bacterium
TGTGACGATCACAAGCGATCCGCGCCGAGGCGGGCCAGCGCTTCCACCAGTCGCCACCCGCCGTTGTACTTCGCCCCTGAGCCTATGGTCTTATTTCCGAGCGAAAGCGCCGCCTTTCGGCTGGGCGCCCTCGAACGGCGCGTTGCGGGGAGCCAAGCGACGCGGCAATCTCGTGCCGAAGAGTTCTGAGCGGCGCGAGATGATCTCGCCTCGCTCGCAATGACGGGTCGACCTATGCCCATCACCGTTACCAAATCCGGCGCGGCGCTCGGCGCCGAAATCGGCGCCGATCTGTCACGACCCCTCGACGACGCGACGTTCCGCGAAATCGAGGACGCGTTTCACGACAACATCGTCGTGTGCTTCCGCAGCCAAAACCTCTCGAACGAGCAGCACATCGCGTTCAGCCGCCGCTTTGGCGAACTGGAAGTGCACATCGTCGAGAAATACCTGCTGCCCGGCTATCCCGAGATCCTGCTGGTTTCCAACATCAAGAACGATGCGGGCGAGCATATCGGCCTCGCCGATGCCGGGTTCACCTGGCATAGCGACGTCTCGTACCGCCAATTCCCCAGCCGCTGCTCGCTGCTTTACGCCAAGGAAGTGCCGGTGCGCGACGGCGTCGTGCTCGGCGATACGGTGTTTGCCAATTGCGTCGCCGCCTACGAGGCACTGCCGGCGGCGATGAAGCGGCGGCTCAACGGGCTCAAGGCGATCCACCGCTACTCGTCGCGCCGCCGTGTCGAAAACAGTCCGCGCCCCAAGCTCACCGCCGCGCAACTTGCCGAAACGCCCGACATCGCGCACCCGATCGTGCGCACCCATCCCTTCACCGGAAAGAAGGCGGTCTATGTCACCGCCGGCGAGTGCATCGGGATTGTTGGGCCGAATGGCGAAGGCATGCCCGACGACGAGGCGCTCGATCTCATCGCCGAGCTCGACGCGCATTGCATCAAGCCCGAATTTCTCTATCGGCACCGCTGGCGGGTCGGCGACCTGTTGATGTGGGACAACGCCACCGCGATGCACCTGGCGATCTGCGACTACGCGCTGCCCGAGCGGCGCCTCATGCACCGCACCACGGTGATTGGCGGGAGGCCATTTTAATTCGCAGCATTTTCACCTTCGGGTTGTGGTGGCCGGCTCACGCAGTTGTTAATGTGAGCTCATCTTGGACGGGGGTGTCCGGATGAAAGCGCGTATCGCACGTTGGACTGCAACGCGGGGGGTGATCGGCGCGCTGGCCGCGCTTTGGCTGGTGCTCGCCCCGGCAATGGCCGTGGCGGACACCGACAACGCAACGCTCGAAGCCAAAAAAACAGCGCTTTTCGCGCAGATGCTCCAGGACCCGAGCAATCTCGACGTCACCTTTGCCTATGCCGACGTGGCGGCGCAGCTCGGCGACAACGAGGGCGCGATCGGCGCTCTCGAACGCATGCTGATGTTCAACCCCAACCTGCCGCGGGTCGATGTCGAGCTCGGCGTGCTGTATTTCCGCTTGGGTTCGTTCGAAGCGGCCGAGGATTATTTCAACAAGGCAAAGGCCTCCAACCCGTCGCAGGAAATATCCAATCGCATCGACGAGTATCTGGCGAAGATCCACGCCGCCGAGCAGATCGACCAGTTCACCGGGTACGCCTTCATGGGGGCGCAATACCAGTCGGACGCCAACCTCGCGCCAGGCTCGCCGCTGATCCAATCGCCGATCGGCGCGGTGCTGCTCGACAACCAGTTCGTCAAGCACGGCGATTTCGATCTGTTCGCCAGCGGAGCGGTGCTGTACAGCCACGATCTGGGCACCCAGAACCGCGACACGTTCGAGGTTCTCGGCACGGGGTTTGGCGACCACTACATGCAGTTCAGCCGGCTCGACCTCGATCTCGGCGAGGTGACGGTCGGTCCGCGTTTCCGCTTCCCGGACGTCGGGGTCAACCCCGTCCAGTCGGCGTCGATAAAACCGTATCTGATCCTTAACGAAGTCGGGCTCGGCGAAAACCAGTACTTCTGGACCTATGGCGGCGGGATCGAAACAACCGCGATCCTTTTCGACGATGTGCAGGCGAAAGCCACCTACGAGATCCGCGAAAAGAATTTTTCCAATGCTGCCGTCCGCCCTCTGTCACGCGGCCTTACCGGCGACGACAATCTGGTGATGCTCGATCTCGCCAAGCCGATCACGGAGAAGCAGACCCTGTCGGCGCAGTTCGATTACCTCGATCAGGACACACGACTCGGCTTCTACGCCAACAAGACCTACGCAATTTCGGCGGCCTATAGCTTCCGCTATGACAGCCCAATCCGGGTGCTGACCTTTCCGTGGGAAACATCGGTGTTCGGCAGCCGCAGCTGGGGGTATTACGCACAACCCGACCCGTGCTGCAACACCAGCACCACCCCAGGCGTCTTCTCCCCCAGCGACCGCTACGACCGGCACTGGCGGTACGGTGTCACCCAGGCCTTTGACATTCTGAGCAACGTCTCGATGGTCGTGCAATTCCAGCGCGACATTGTCTCATCGAACCTCTCGATCTACGGCTACACAAGCAACTCGGCCTTGATCGGCACGCAGATCCGTTTTTAGGAGATGCCCGTATGATTGCCATGAGCCGGCGCCTGGGCCTTCTCACCGCCCTTCTCGCGGTTCTGACGCTCGCCGTGCCCGGCTCCCCGGCGCTCGCCGAGGAAAAGGTCGGCGTCAACAGCGCCGTAAACCCCGACGCCAACGGCACGCCGCCCGGCGCCACGATGCGCCGCCTCGTCCTTGGCCAGGAAGTCGTCCACGACGAGCGCATCGCCACCGGTCCCGATGGCCAGGCGCAGATCCTCTTTCTCGACGAGTCGAGCCTCAACGTCGGGCCGTCATCCGACATCACGGTCGACAATTTTGTCTACAACCCGAATACCGGGACCGGCCAGTTGGCAATGAGCGCCACGCGGGGCGTCATGCGCTTTGTCGGCGGCAGGCTCAGCAAGCAGGAAAACGCGGTGTCGATGCGCACCCCCTCGGGGATCATCGGCATTCGCGGCGGCATCTTTGTGATGAACTTGGCGAAGACCAGCGGTCAGCTCGACGTGGTGTTCCTGTTTGGCAAGGGCCTGACGGTCACCTCCGACAATTTGACGCAGACCATCACCCGGCCGGGGTTTTCGGTCACCGTGGCCGCGCCCGGTGCGGCGCCGTCGAGCCCGCACCCGACGCCGCCCCAGCTGCTGTCCGCGATCTTCGCCGACTTGACCGGCAAGAACGGCAAGACCGCGGGTTCGCGCAACCCGCCCACCGAGCGGACCGTGGCGGACAGCGGCATCGCCAAGACGATATCCGCCAACGTCGCCGCCAGCGTTCGGCAGGCGACCCAGAACGGCTTGGGCAGCTATCAACTGCCGATTACCAACATCAGCACGATCCAGGCGAGTCAGAACACCAACTCGGTCTCCATGCAGGGCGACCCGACCGTCGCCGCCGCTCAGCAGGGTGGAGGAAACACCCAGTCGGGCTCCGCCAACTACCCCGAAGTGGTCCAATTCTATCTAACCAATGACGGCGTCATACACTTTGCCGGGATCACGACCGCGATCTTGAACAATGGCGTCTTGTCCAACCCGTCGGGTGGCGCGGATGGGTTTGGCAGCTTCCCGCTGCCGGTCGGT
This sequence comes from Allostellaceae bacterium, assembly GCA_035504235.1. Lineage (GTDB taxonomy): Bacteria > Pseudomonadota > Alphaproteobacteria > ATCC43930 > CGMCC-115725 > DATARH01. Next base: position 3,649 of record DATJSH010000240.1, read on the forward strand.
TATGCCGATTTCGGCCCGCAGAACACGACGAGCTGTTGCGGAACGCTGAAGGGGGTGAGTTTTCTCGCGTCCGACGACTCGTTCCTCTACGCAGCCTTCCTGACCTCCGGCATCCCGGGCCAGCTCAATCTCCTTTACACCGGCTTCCCGACCGTCAACATGCCGACAAGCGGGTCGGGCAGCTACAGCGGCAATGCAGTCGGCGGGGTCTACAACAACGGCTCGGCTTACGCCGCGACGGGAACCTTCAACGCCTCCTACAATTTCGGCAACGCCACGGGAACATTCTCGCTCAACAACTTCGACAACCAGACGCTTTCCGGCTCCATCGCCGGCTCCGTCGGCACCAGCAGCTATTCGGGCAGCATCAGCAACGCAAACCTCGTGGGCGTGGTAGGAGGATCGTTCTTTGGAACAAACGCCAACACGACCGGCGGCCTCTTCAGCTTGGTCAATCAGAGCGGCAACACCTACCGCGCGTTCGGCGTGTACGGTGGGATGCGGCATTGATCGCGACAGCCGCACCTTTAGCGCGGTCGTCCACCGCACAATGCGATTGAAAGGCCAAGCGCTAAGCGCGCAAAAGTTTAAGGACTTGACAGATTCATGATACTGCGGTGACCTCGCGGCGCGATGCCTTCCACCCCCAAGGGGGCGCCCGATCGCCATCGAGACCGAACTTAAGCTGGCCGCCCGCATCGGCGACCTGCCGGCCGTGCGGCGCGCGCTCGAAGCGATGTCAGCCGGTGCCGCGACTGCGCAGCGAGCCTCGCGCACGCGGCTCGTCAGCACCTATTACGACACGCCCGACCACGCTTTGGCGCGCCGCGGGTCGAGCCTGCGGGTGCGCCGCCACGGCCGGCATTTCGTGCAGACGGTCAAAGCGGAAAGCGCGCCCGGCGACAGCGGTCTCGTTCGCGGCGAGTGGGAGGACCGGGTCAAGGGCGAACTTCCCGACCCGCAAGCGGCGCAGACCGGGCCTTTCCTGTCGCCGGAGATCGCCGACCGGCTACGCCCGTTGTTCCGCACCGAGGTCTCCCGCCTGACCATCCCGCTCGCCCCCGAGCCGGCGACGCGGATCGAGGCGGCGATCGATCGCGGCCGTATCCGCAACGGCGAAACGACCCCACCCGAGCCGATCAGCGAGGTCGAGCTCGAATTGAAGAGCGGCACGCCAACCGCGCTTTACGACGTCGCGCTCAAATTGCTGCATGTTGCGCCGCTGCGGCTCGAACGGCGCAGCAAGGCCGAGCGCGGCTATCAATTGGCCGCGCACGAGAAGCGCGCGCCGCGCGCCGTGCACCCGACGCCTGTTGACCTCCGCCCCGGTCTCACCGGCGAGGCGGTGCTGCGGCAGGTCGGTCGCGCCTGCCTCGACCATCTGCTGAGCAACGAGCCGGCGGCCCACGCGGGCGATCCGGAAGGCATCCACCAGATGCGCGTCGCGGTGCGCCGGCTGCGCGCGGTCTTCTCCGCCTTCGGCCCGATGCTGCCTGACGAGCAGGGGCGATGGGTCTCGCGGGAACTGCGCTGGTTCGGCGACGTGCTGGGCGAGGCACGCAACCTCGACGTCTTTGCCAGCGATCTGCTCGCCCCGGCGCGTGCCGCGCTGCCCGACGCCAGCGAGTTCGAGCGGCTGATGCAGGCCGCCGGGCGCAGGCGTCAAAAGGCGCATGCCGGCGTCGCCAAGGCGATTTCGTCAACCCATTACACCGAGACGCTGCTGGCGCTGCTGCGCTGGCTCGACGGCGGCGATTGGCATCTTGCCAGCGCGGAGGCACTGCACGCGCCGGTCGAAACGCTGGCTCCGGCGCTGCTCGACCGCTGCCGCGCCAAGACCGAGAAGCGCGCCAAAAATTTCGCGCGGCAATCGCCCAAGAAGCGGCACCGGCTGCGTATCGCACTCAAGAAACTGCGCTACACGGCCGAGCTGTTCGCGCCGCTTTACGATCCGACCGAGGCCAAACAGTTCATCCACCGGCTGAAACGGCTGCAGGACGATCTCGGCGACGCCAACGACGTGCGGGTCGGTCGCGACATCGTCGCC
>DATJSH010000241.1:0-6412 GCA_035504235.1 Allostellaceae bacterium
CGGCAGTCCCGCCTCGAAATTCTCGGCTGAGGTGATGCGGTAGCGGCAATCCTCGGTGAAAAATTCCGGCCATGCCTCGAGTTCGTCATTGTCGAGGCAGTGCGCGTAATCGGCGTAGAGCGCATCAAGCTCCAGCCGGCGGACGGCCTCGTCCGGCGTCATCGCGGTCAAAAGCCCATCAGCGGGCGATAAGCGTGCCAGAAGCCGCGGATCGAGGCCTCGGTGGTGCGGGTATTGTCCGAGCGGTGGTCGAAGCCCCCCATCTCGATCACCGAATGTTCGTCCTCCGAACCGACGATCGCGCGCTGCACGAAATTGCCGACCGCGCCATCTTCCATCGACACATAGCCCGCCGGGCCGACGAGGTTGCTCTGCAACAGGCGCCGCTCGGTCATCGCCGCGTCGTCGTCCTCGAAGCCGAGATAGACCCATTGCAGCTCGGTTTCGCTCGGGCCTTTCGGCAGCACCAGGCGCACGGCGACGGAGTTGTGGATCTGCTGCATCACGAAATTGGGGAAGACGCTCAAAATCTGCACGGTGATGTCGTCGCCGAACTCGTCGGTCGATTCGAGCAGCCGCGGGTCCGCCAGCGATAGCCCGTCGCGCATCGACTGGATGCTGGCGTAAAGCTTGTCGCTCTGCGCGGTGCCGAGTGTGTCGGTGCGGCCGCGCGTGTAGCTCGTGTGGTTGCCGCCGCCTTCGCTGACCGCGACCCCGCCGCCGGCGGTCAGACGGCTGACGCGGAAGGTTGTGAAGAACGTGTGCAGCAAGGTCGCGTGATAGGTGTCCCTGACGTTCTCGGTGTAGAGCTTCCAGTTGTTGTGGAGGATTTGCGAGGTGGTGCCGAGGATTTTCGGCTTCGCCCGCATCACCCGGCCGAGCCTGCCGCCAATCTCGTTGCCGATATATTCGGCGAGCGGCGGCGCCTCTTCCGACAGTGTGCCGAACACCAGCCCGGCGAAATGGTCGGTACGCAGCTGTCGCATGCCGTGGTCTTCGAGCTTGAAACTCTCCGGCATGCCGCCCTTGCCGCCGATGCCGCGGCGGAATGCGACGCTCTTCAGGTTGCCGGTGAGGTCGTAACTCCAGGAGTGATAGACGCAGGTGAGCCCGTCATCGGTATGTCCCTGCCGCTTCAGGCAGACAAGGTTGCCGCGATGCGCGCAGCGATTGACCATGGCGTGGATTTCGCCGTCGTCGCCGCGGGTGACGACAATCGGCGTCTCGCCGAGAAAGGTGGTCTTGTAGTCGCCGGGATTGGGCAGCTCGTTGGCCAGCGCCAGATATTGCCAGGTCGGCCCGAGGAACAGCCGGTCGAGCTCGGCGCGGTAGACGTCAGGATCGGAGAAGACCCGGTAGGGGACGCGCGCATTGCCTTCCTTCGGCCAGGAAAGGTTGTGAGTGTCCATGCGGCGATCCTCAGGTCAGGCGGAAGGGCTAAGACTTACAGTATCATGAAAACGCCGGTAATCGATGGCGCGGCGGCCGTCCTCGGTCCAGCCGATAATGTCGGCGAAGCGGTGGTTCCAGAGGATTTCGTGCGACAGATACGAGGTGCGCGCGTGAACCGTCGTCACCAGTATCTCGTCAATGCCGCTGGCGGTCACGACGATCTCTGCGTTGTTCTCGGCGAGATATTCGGGCGTTGCGGCGCGTAGCGGGCTGTCGTCGTCGATCTGATGCAGCACGGTGAAGGTCAACGCAAACACCGGCGAGCGGTCGCGCACCAGCTTCAGGTCGTGGAAGCGACGGTACAGCATGCCTTCCTCGGTATGCTCGTCGCGCACCAGCGTCATTGAGACCTGGGCCGCCAGCATCTGGTTGCGCCGCTGGTTGGCGACACGCACGGTCAGGCTCGGCTTGCCGTTATGCGGGCCGATGACGGCGACGCGGCTGAACATGATGCGGGCGGTCGGCCGCGAGAAGCGGGCGAACACGAGACCTGTCGTCATCGCCACGAATAACAACCCGACCGCCGTTTCCACGGTCATCAGCAGATTGGCGTAGATCGTCGCCGGCGCCATCACGCCGTAGCCGATCGTCGCCATGGTCTGCACGCTGAAGAAGAAAGCGTCCAGAAACGAGCCGGGATGCGCATTTACGACAGAACCCGGCTGCAACAAATAGAGGCCGGCGAAAAATATGTTCGCCAGCATATAGACGCCGGCGCCCAGCGCAAAAAAGCCCGGCCACGATAATGTCAGGGTGCGGTGATAGAGGTCGGTGAACCAATGCCGCCGCAGACCGACAGTGAGCACCTGATCCGCGGTTCCGCGCGCGATTAGATGAATCAGACGGGCTTCGCTGCCGTCGGGTGGTGTGGGCTGCAGCGACGGCGCAGGCTGTCGCCGGCGCGCGGCGGCGGCTCGCGATTTGGCGTGGGTCTGCATCGTTGCGCAGCGACGTGCGGCCCGACCGGCATCGCCGCCCCGCCTTGCGGAAGGCGGGGCGGGTCAGCGCAATGACGGGTTAGCCGCCGTAATAGACGTTGTCGCCGAGGTCGCGCATCTCGAGGATGGCACTGTCGAGCCGACCGGAGATCGGGTTTGGCACATGCGCCTCGACGACTTCGGCGACGACGATGTGATGGTCGCCCTGCTCGACGATAGTCGACACCTTGCACTCGACCGCGGCGAGCGCCGCGTCGAGGATCGGCGCACCATTGGCGCCCTTGTGGATCGCCTGGCCGGAGAGCTTGCCGCCTTCGAGCGCCGCCGGCTTGAAGAAGGTGAAGGCGAGGCCTTTGTGCTCCTTGCCGAGCATGTTGAGCGTAAAGCTTTTAGTGCCCTTGATGATCGAATAGGCGCCGCTGTCGGTCTTGACGCCGACGACGACCAACGGCGGCGCGAACGCGGTCTGCGTCACCCAGTTGACCGTCGCACCGGCGACGTTGCCCTTGCCGTCATCCGCGGTCAGCACGTAGATGCCATAGGGGATCATGCGAAGCGCGGTCTTCTTGGCGTCGGCGTCCATGGTTTCCTCCGTCATGCGTCCATTGGGGGGATCGGGATCGGTCGGGGCGCATTCCATCGCAGGCGGCGGCAAGTGGCAAGAGGCGCCCTTTCTACATTCCCGGGAACCCCATGAACACGAACCTCGGGTCGTTGGCACTGTCCGTGTTCATGGGTTCCGGGTTCGCCGCTGCGCAGCGCCCGGGAATGACAACAGACGAGACTATTTCCGTCCGCAGGCCGCGAGCCCCTTTTGCAGCGCCGCAAAGGACTGGGTCGGCGCCGGCATCAGCCAGCGGAAGCCTTTCTCGACCAGCTTCTCGACATTGTTGGCGTCGACATGCGGGTGGCCGCAGGGGATGTTGTGGTCCTTGCAGATCCCCAGGATCTCGTCGATCGCGGCCGCGACCTCGGGGTGCTCGTACTGCCGCGGAAAGCCCATGTCCTGCGACAGGTCGCCTTCGCCGACCAGCACGACGCCGATCCCCGGCACTTCCTTGAGCATTTGCGGCAGGTTGCGGATCGCCCGCTTCTCCTCGCACATGATGACGACAAGCACCTCGCCCTCGGGGTTGAGCGGCCAGGTGTCGGCGCGCTTGTAATAGGTCTGCTGGTCGATGCCCCAGTAGCGCGCGGCGGTACGCGGCGCGTCGCCGCGCTGCCCGGCCGGCTCGTAATATTCGGCCTCGCGCGGCCGCGGATAGCGGCAGGCCTGGACGGCATTGCGTGCTTCCTCGACCGTCGAGACATGCGGCCAGACGATGCCGTAGACGCCGATGTCGAGGACCTGCTTGGCGATGAACTGGTTCAATTCGCCGCCATTGGGCGGGATGCGCACCATCGGCGCGACCGCCGGGGCGAGGCTCCCCGATTTCAGGACCTGCGCGCGGTCGAGCATGTATTGCATGCAGTCGCGCAGCTGGCGGATGTCGTAGGGGTTGTGCTCCATCTCAAAGACGACGCCGTCATAGGCTTGGGCACCGATCGATTGCGCCGCGCCGATCTCGGCCGGCGAAAAGGTCACGAAGGCGGGCTTGCCGCTTTCGAGCGCGCGTATCGCGGGATTGAGGCGGGGCAGATCGGGCATGGCGAGGCTCCCTTGGAACATGGCTGTTAGGGTTTTTTAAACCGACCGCGCGATTCTGGCATCAGCGAATACGGGTGCCGCGGACATCACGATGTTTTTTCACCAGCCCGCACTGACGGTGCGTTGTCCCTCGCGAAGCCTGGCGCTGGTGGTGCCCGACCGCGATCGGTTGCTCAACGTCTGCGAACCGGCTGAAAGGCGCCGGCTGCAGCGTTGCCTCGGCAAGCCGTCCGAGCACGAGCCGCCCTGGGTGGTGCAATGGCAGAAGATGCCGGGCGATGCGCTTGAGCCTGGCGAGGTCGTGGCGACGCTCGGCCGCGACGGCGTTCTGGTCGAACTCAGCTACGCGCAGCGCGGCACCCTCACCGAATGGCTGGTCAGGCGGGGAACGCCGGTCGAGGTAGGAGCGCGGCTCGCGCTGCTCGAGCGCCGCGCGAAAACTGCGCCGGCGCGAGTGCCCGAATCGCCCTCGAACGCCCTGCTCCGCCAGTACGTCGCCCGCCAGCGCAGCGACGCCGAGACGATCGCCGCGCTGCAAGCCGAGCTCGCGCTGTTGCAGGCGCGGCTCGGGCCGGGCGCCGTTGCTTCTGGCGGCGACGCCAGGTTCCGGCGCCTCAAGCTCGAGTTCAGCAGGCGCTTCCACCCCGATTCCGGCCCGGCAGGAGACGCGGAGCGCGAACGCCGGGCGCGCGTGTTCCAAGAATTCTGGCCGGTGCTCGAGGAAATCGAGCGCTCGTAAGCCCGCCGCTCTTGATCGCGGTCGGCGCCTGGGTTGCAATCGCCTCGCGGGGAAAGCAGAGGCGACGCGGGATGATCATCGACCCGATCGAATTCGAATTGTTCAAGAACGCGCTGTTCGGCGTCGCCGACGAGATGGCGCTGACCGTCTTTCGCACGACCTATTCAGGCGTGCTCAAGGACAACATGGACTATTCGACGGCGATGTTCGACGGCGCGGGCGTGCTCGTCGCGCAAGGGCTGACCCTCCCCGGCCATCTCGGCTCGATGCCGACCGCGATGGCCTCGCTGCTGGAAAGCTTTGCCGGCAATATCCACCAGGGCGACGTCTTCATCTTCAACGACCCGTTCCGCGGCGGGATGCACCTCCCCGACGTGTTCGTGTTCAAGCCGATTTTCCGGGACGACGTGCGCATCGCCTGGGCCTGCGCGGTCTGCCACCACACCGATGTCGGCGGCCGGGTGCCGGGCTCCAACGCCAGCGACTCGACCGAGATCTACCAGGAAGGGCTGCGCATCCCGCCGCTAAAGCTTTACGAGCGCGGCGAGCGCAACGAGACGCTGTTTTCGCTGATCGAGACCAATGTGCGCGTGCCGGTCAAGGTATTCGGCGATTTGCGCGCGCAGCTTGCCGCCTGTCACATCGCCGAGGAAGCGCTGATCGTGATGGCGGCGCGCTACGGCAACGCTAAGCTCCAGGACTACATGACCGAACTCGTTGACTATGCCGAGCGGATGACCCGCGCCGCGCTCCGGGAATTGCCCGATGGGATTTACGATTTCCTCGACCATATCGACGATGACGGCATCGATGTGGGCGTGCCGATCCCGTTAAAGGTGACGCTCACCAAATCGGGCGACGCGATCAAGGCCGACTGGAGCGGCACCGCGAAACAGGTCAGGGGGGCGATCAACAACACGCTTTCCTACACGAAGTCGGCGAGCTATTGCGGCATCCGCTCGATCCTGCCGCAGAACATCCCGACCAATGAGGGCGTGTTCCGCGCCATCACGGTGGAGGCGCCGAAGGGCACGATCGCCAATATGGAGCTGCCGGGCGCCTGCGCGGCGCGCGGCCTCACCGGCTTTCGCATGGTCGACTGCATGTTCGGCGCGCTCGCCAAGATGCTGCCGGACCGCGTCTTCGCGGCGTCGGACGGTGGCAATACCGGCGTCTCGATCGGCGGCTGGGACGCCAGCAATTTGGACGGGGAGCGCAAGCCCTTCATCTATGTCGATTTCACCTGCTGCGCCTGGGGTGGGCGGCCCGACGCCGACGGGCTCGACGGCAACTCCAATATCTACGCCAACATGGCCTCACAGCCAATCGAGGTGACCGAAACCGAGCAGCCGCTGCAGATCACTGCTTACGAATTCATTCAGGATGCGATGGGGCCCGGCAAGTTCCGCGGCGGTGCGCCATTCCGCCGCGAATACAAACTGCTGGCCGAGGAGGCGATCCTCCAGGTGCGCTCTGACCGGCGCGATTTCCGTCCCTACGGGCTCTATGGCGGCGGCCCGGGCAAACCGTCGATGAACTACCTCAACCCGGACCGTAATGCCGATCCGCTGCCGTCGAAGCTGACGATGAATATGAAAAGGGGCGATCTGTTCCGCCACGAAGTCGCGGGGGCCG
>DATJSH010000242.1:0-11991 GCA_035504235.1 Allostellaceae bacterium
GACTGGATTTTCCTCGAGACGCTATACCGCATCTATTCGACGGCGGGCTACAACATCGCGCATGTCGACGTGACCGCCGCGCTGTGCCGCGAGCACAATTTGACCTATGCCGACATCGACCGCATCGAGGCGGTGGTCAACTGGCTGGAGACCGAGTATCCGAGCCCGCTTTTCCCGATCGAGAGCCGCGGTCTCGGCGTGACGCCGAGCGTCGGCAGCACACCCTATTTCACCGCCTATGGCGCGGTAACCCGCGGCTACCCGATGCTGCGCGGCGACCGGCCGGGACCCGGCGAGAGCGATCCGCCGGAGGTGCTCGACCTGATGCAGCGCGTCACGCTGATCCCGCAGGTGCGCCGCACCCTGTTTGGCCCGCGCATCACTGTTTTCACCAGAGACGGCCGAAGCTTCATCAAGGAAGGCACCGGCCGCGAGTTCATCTTCGATTTCGACGAGCTCGCGCGACGCCTCGCGCCGATCGAGCCGGGCCTCAAGATCGGCCCGGCGCGCTTCGCCGAGCTGGTCGACACCTGCCGCCGCCTCGATGTGGTCGAGAGCGCCGCGCAAAAGCTGATCGGGCTGACGATCCCCGGGTGAAGTCCTGCGACAAGCGGCATCCCGTCATTTTGTCGTCGCGCCTTGCTGGTCGGGGGCGAGGTCGGGATCCCGTCTAGGCCTCGACCAGGACGATCCAGCCGACACCGAACTTGTCGGTCAGCATCCCGAAGCGCGGCGAGAAAAACGTCTTGTCGAGCGGCATCCGCACCTGCCCGCCCTCGGCCAGCGCATTGAAGCGCCGATCGACCTCCTCGACCGAGTCGAGGCTAAGGGTCAGCGAGAAGCCTTCGAATTTCTGTTCGCCGCCCGTGCACATGCCGTCGGAGACGAGAACGATTGCATCGCCGACCTGCAGCCGCGCATGCATGATTTTCTCGGCGGTCTCGGGCCGCACCATGCTTTGATCGGGCATCTCCTTGAACCGCATCAGCATCATGACCTCGGCGCCGACCGCCTTTTGATAGAACTCGATCGCCTCATCGCAACGGCCATTGAAAAACAGGTATGGCTGAACCGCCATGACACACTCCCGATTTTGCGAAGATTTCCGCCGCGGCCAACGCCGCATCCGGTCTTGACAATTAAGTTGATATCAACATAATAAGCGTATGTCAAACCCGAATCCGGTGACATTCGAGGCGACCTGCCTGGTGCGCGACACCTGTCTGTGCCTGCATCTGCAGCGTGCGGCGCGGGCGATCGCCCGGCGGTTCGACGCGGCATTCCGCCCGTTCGACCTGACCAACGGCCAGTTCTCACTGCTGATGTCGCTGAACCGCGCCGAGCCCGCGAACATGCGCGGCGTCGCCGATCTGCTCGCGATGGACCGCACGACCCTGACCGCGGCGCTAAAGCCGCTCGAACGCCGCGGACTTGTCACGGTCGCGGTCGATCCAGAGGACCGACGCAGCCGCCGGCTCGCCCTCACCCGGGCGGGGCACGATCTTCTCGCCGCCGCCCTCCCGGTCTGGCAACGCGAACACGCGGCGATCGACGCCGGGTTTGGCGGGGACCGGCCGGAGCGCCTGCGCGCCGATCTGCGGGCCCTCTCCTAGTTCCGTGCCTGCGACAGTTGCGCGCGGGTTTTTCCGGCATGGCGACCCGCGCTATTTGCACGCCACCGAAGCCGCGCCGCTTGGCACAATGGCGCAACTCTTAATCAAACTGACGGCGTCCCATGCTCGATTTAGCGAGTTCTGCCTGCGCGGACAGCCTCGATCTCCCGGCTTGGGCCGCCGCCGAGGTGCTCGACGCACCGCTTCCCGACGACCAGACATTGCGCGCGGTCGTGTGCCGGCTCGGCGCGCACAAATGGCAGTGGAGCCTCACCTCGCTCGACGGCGACGAGCGCGGCGAGTTGATCTGCGCCGGCATTGCCAAAAGCGCCGCTGCCGCGCGCGAGATGGCGACGGTCGAAATCGCCAAGTGCCTGGAAAGCGCGCTGTCCTAGCCGGACTGGCGCGCCACGCCTCGTCAGCTCGGCAGCTGATCTCCATCGGGCGGCACGGCGACCTCGAACGCGTTGGTGACGCCGCAGAGCACGGTGAAATTGTGCGCGATCGTGATCAACTCGGTCATCCACTGCGCGCCGTATTTGGTGCAAAGGCGATTGAAGACCGGGTAGTCGCAGCGGTTGGCGCGCAACAGTTGGCGGGTCAGATTGACGATGTCGCGCTCGTCATCGGGCAGGCCCGAGGCGTCGCCCTTGGCGCGCAGCAAGTCGATCGTTGCCTCCTCCACCCCGGCACGACGCGCGGCGCCGACTTGCGCCGACCAGACATAGGCGGATTCACGCTCGCGAACCGCGGCGAGCACGGCGTGCGACAGCAACCGCGGCTCGACAGTACAGTCGTTGCGGTTGAATTTGACCAGCGCCAACATCTTGTCAGCCAGTTTCGGGCTGTTGAGAAACACGCTGAACGGGCCGCGGATGCGCCCGAACACGCTCAGCACGTCCTCGGCGACAGATTGTGCTTCGGCGGGAACCTGGCTTTTGTCGTTGATCGGCGTCACTCTCGGCATGCTTCCCTCTCTATCGAAATGTCGTCATGGCCGGACTTGTCCCGGCCATCCCAGTCAAATTTCGTGTCGCCTTCGTGGATGCCCGGAACACGTCGGGGCAAGACGAGAGAAAAGTCCGCGACCGCCTATTTGATCCCCGGATACGCCTTCCCCCAATCATCGAGATAGACAACGTCGGAGAGCGCGCCGCGCCCGACCGGGCCGAAATTGCCCATCGGCCAGCCGATCGGCAGGATCGCGTAGGACTTGTAGCCCTGCGGAATGCCCATCGCCTCGTCGCATTCCTTGCCGTAGCCGGTGTGCCGCGTGGTCAGCGTCGTGCCGAGACCGAGCGCGCGCGTCGCCAGCAGCATGTTCTGCACCGCCGGGTAGATCGACGAGCCGGCGGTGTAGTTCGGGCTTTCGCCTTCGAGGCAGGCGACGATCCACACCGGCGCCTCGTGATAATGGTCAGTCAAGTATTTGACGGCGTCGTGCTGGCGCGCATAAGCGGCCGGGTTTGAACCCGGCGGCGGTGCGCTGCTCGCGTAGCGGGGCCCCAGCACCTCGTCGTAGAGCCGCTTGTAAAACGCCTGCACCGCCTTTTTCTTGGCCACCGCATCCTTCAGCACCAAGAATTTCCAACGCTGCGTGTTGCCGCCGCTCGCCGCCGCCTGGCCGGCGCGCAGAATCTGAAAGACCAACTCGTCCGGCACGGGATCGGGCTTCAGCCGCCGCATCGCCCGCATGGTGTGCATGACATCAAAAATATCGCGGCTCAGCGGTACGTTATGCGGCATTTCCCTCTCCTGCTTGGCGGCAATGGTCTCGGCTCCGACTGTAGGATAATTTGCCGCGACCCGACAAATCGAGATTGCCCATGCCCTATGCTCATCCCGAAGCGCTCGTCAGTACCGATTGGCTCGCCACGCATCTCGCCGACCCACACGTCCGGGTGCTCGATTCCTCATTCAAACAGCCGGGCGTAACGCCGACCGCGCGCGCCGATTACGATGCCGGCCATATCCCCGGCGCGGTATTCTTCGACATCGACGATGTCGCCGAGCCGGATACAAGCCTGCCGCACATGATCGCTTCCACCGAACGCTTCGCCGCGAAGATGGCCGAGCGCGGCATCGGCAACGGCGACAAGGTCATCGTCTACGACGCCAATGGCCTCTCCTCGGCCGGGCGCGCGTGGTGGCTGCTGCGCCTCTTCGGGCACGACGATGTGGCGCTACTTGACGGCGGGCTGCCGAAATGGAAGCACGAGGGTCGGCCGCTCGAAGTCGCGGCGCCAGCAATACCAGAGCGCCGCTTTACGGCGCGCTTCGACCCGGCGCTGGTGCGCAGCAAGGCGGACATTATCGGCAATGTCAAAAGCTGCCGCGAGCTGGTCGTCGACGCGCGCAGCGCTGGGCGTTTCGACGGCTCGGCGGAGGAAACCTGGCCGGGACGGCGTCGCGGCCACATTCCCGGCAGTCGCAACCTACCGTTCGACCAGGTCACCGACCCCAAAACCAAACAGCTCAAGGATGCCGGTGGGCTCGCCGCTCTGTTCGCGGACGCGGGCGTGGCATTCGACAAACCTGTGGTGGCGACCTGTGGCTCCGGGGTTACCGCCTGCGCGCTCGCCTTTGCGGCCTTTCTGATCGGCCACGACAGGGTCGCGATCTACGACGGGTCGTGGGCGGAATGGGGCTTGCCAGACGGCCCGCCGGTCGAGACGGGGCCGGCGCGATGAGATGACCCGGATCGACGACACCGTCACCTATCTCGAGATGTTCGAGCGGCCGCCGCCGCGGCATCTGCCGCCGCCGCTCGGCAAGCTGGCGCTGATGCGGGCGGAAGGCTGCACCGTCTCGTTCTATCGCTATCTCTACGAAGCCGTCGGCACGCCCTGGCTGTGGTTCGAGCGCCGCCAGTGGAGCGACGCCGCGCTTGTCGCCGAGCTGCAAAAGCCGACGACGGAAATTTTCGTGCTGCATGTAGGCGGGGTGCCGGCGGGCTATTTCGAGCTTAACACGGCCGAACCGCGACAGACGGAACTCTGCTATTTCGGGCTGACGCAGGACTTCATCGGCCGCCGGCTCGGGCCGTTCCTGCTCAATGCGGCGATCGAGCAGGCGTGGTCGCGCCCGATCGAGCGGTTCTGGGTGCACACCTGCACGTTCGACCACCCTCGGGCGCTCCCACTCTACCAGCGCGCCGGGTTTGCGGTTTACGCGCGGCGCGCGGTCTCATTCGATGACCCGCGTGAAAGCGGCATCCTGCCGCGCTCACTGGAGCACCCATTGTTGCCGCCTCTAAGCGAGGCGTAACGGCGTTAGCTATTACCACCCGTAATCGTAGTACGGGCCATCATAGTAGGGGTGATAATAATGCGGGCCGTAATATAGGCCTGGGCCGTAATATGGGCCTGGGCCGTAATAGAACGGACCCGGCACGCCTACGGTTACCGGCCCTACGTCAACACCAATATAAGCCTTCGCTGGGCTCAATGGAATCGAGACGGCCGCCAAGACCAACGCGCCAACAGCCGCGCCGCTGAGCCAGCGAAACCTACGAGTGTTCATGTTACCCGACATCTACACCTCCGTTCGTTGTCGAGTCCATTGCGACTCGTGAAAAAACGATACGGGGGTGGTGCGGTTCCACTTTCTATCTCATAGCCATCGTTCAAGATTTATTGAGGCATCCTTGCAACGCTAATGCGCGAGAATTTGGCTGAGAAAGCTGCGGGTCCGTGCGTTTTGGGGGTTCGAGAAAAATTCCTGCGGCTCCGCGCGTTCGATGATCTCGCCTTGATCCATGAACACCATCATGTCAGCGACGGTGCGCGCAAACCCCATTTCGTGGGTGACGCAGACCATGGTCATGCCCTCTTCGGCCAATCCGGTCATCACGTCGAGCACTTCCTTGATCATTTCCGGGTCGAGGGCCGAGGTCGGCTCGTCGAACAGCATGATCTCGGGCTTCATGCACAGCGAGCGGGCGATCGCGACGCGCTGCTGCTGTCCGCCCGAGAGCTGGGCGGGATACTTGTCGGCCTGGTCTGGAATGCGGACTCGCTCGAGATAATAGCGGGCGGTATCCTCAGCCTCCTTCCTCGGTAGCTTGCGCACCCAGAGCGGCGCCAGCGTCAGATTCTGCAGCACCGTCAGATGCGGGAACAGGTTGAACTGCTGGAACACCATGCCGACTTCGCGGCGGATTGCTTCGATATTCTTCAGGTTTGAGGTCAGCTCAATGCCGGCGACGACGATGCGGCCCCGCTGATGCTCTTCGAGCCGGTTGATGCAGCGGATCATTGTCGACTTGCCCGAGCCGGACGGCCCGCAAACGACCACCTTTTCGCCCTTGCGGACCTGAAGGTCGATGTCCTTCAAGACGTGAAAGTCGCCGTACCACTTGTGCACGGCTCGCAGTTCGATCATCGCCCCCGGCGTCGGCGGTCTGTCGCTCATCATTCATCGCCCTTCGCGACGAAGGATAGAGCAAAACCGATTTTGCTCCACCAGACGCAAGGTTCCCGCCGCGAAGTGATCGCCGGTGCGCGTCGCATCGAGGCGGATTTCCTGATCGAACGCCGCCAGCTTGCCGCTGGCGTCGTCGATGGCCAGAATGAGCTCGACGGCTCGGTGGCCGAGCAACGCGTGCATCTCCCAGTTTTCGTTGTTGAGCGGTGCCGGCCTGGGACACGAAAGCTGGTTATCGAGACCGATTGGCCGTTCGTTTGGAACGCAGTTGGCGAACCTCTCACGATCGCGGCCGCTCTGTAACTGGTCCAAATACTCCTCGACCACCTTACCCAGCCGGAAACGGTACGCAATTGCGCGCCTCGTGCGTGCGCTCTTCCAGCCGTACTTTGGCGCACTGCGCCAAAATATACCAGAGCGCCTGCGCATTCCGACACCGTTGTCGCGGACCTCAATGCGGGTCAACGGGTTCCCCCCTTGCAGACATTGCCGGATGTGGGCCTTCATGCGCACATTCCTCTCAGCGACGGAGTCTTTTCAACGGGCTGATCGCCGTGAGCCGACCAGCGTCTTCCGCGTTTCTGCGAGGCGTAAATGAACAGCTCTAACTTTCGGGTGCTTCTTTTTTCGGTATTGCTGGCCTCGGTGTTAAGTGGCGCCCCGCTCCGCAGCTCAATCTCGGCGGACCACCCTGGTATCACCCACACGCTGTTGTTCAAGGGACCGGTGCCCGGCACGGACGAGCAGGTCATCGTGTGGGACACGCAATACGCTCCCGGCGCGATCAATCCGCGACATCTCCACCCAGCCGCAGTCACGTTCCGGGTGATCTCTGGCACCGGCATTTGGCAAGAGGAGGGGAAGCCTCCGGTGACCCTCCATGCCGGGGAGACGCTTCTTGCCCCGGCCGGGACCATTCACACGCACTGGAATCCCAGCACGACCGAGCCGCTGCGCTTTATCGAGCTGATCGTCGCGAAGAAAGGGCAGGACCGCTCCGTGCCCCGGCCATAGCAGCCTCTCAAGGGCGTGCATCGTGCTCCGCATCCTTTGCTTTCCGGCGCGGCCGGCCGACGACGGCCAAGGAGCGGCTCATGAGCGGTCGCACTCGTCGATCCCAATAGCGGTTTCTCGAAACGGTCGGAATCGGCGCGTTGTCGACTTGGCGCGACACCGGCGGCGCGGTCTCAAAAAGCCCCTTCCCGCTCGTTGCCACCCGCTCACCCCTGAAGGCTGCAAGCGCTTGGACTTCTAAAGTCGGCGTGGGCCTTATGTCCCGAGCATCCCTGCGATCATTGTAATCAGTTCGTCGGGCGAGAAGGGCTTTCGAAGCACGGCGGTCGCACCGAGCTTGCCGGCCGCTTGCAGATAGAGTGGGTCGCTGCCGCCTGAAATCGCGATGATCGGCAACATCGGATTGTCGCGGCGGAGGCTGAGGATCGTCTCGATCCCCTCCATATCCGGCATCACGATGTCGGTGATCACCATGGCCGCGCACTGCTGCTCAAACAGCGCGACGCCCTCGCGGCCGTTCTCGGCTTCGCGCACGGTATGGCCCGCGCCGGTAAGGATTCGAATCAGCAGGCGTCGCATCTGCCGATCGTCATCGATGATCAGAATATCGGCCATGGTCGTCACCCATCCAGCGCGGCGCGCAGAGCCGCCGCCAACTCTTCCTTGTGATAAGGCTTGCTTAGCAATCGCAGCGAGCCGAGCAGATCGCCGTTACCGTCGACGCGAGCCTGCGGGAACCCCGAGGTCAACACGATCTTGAGGTTCGGCCAGCGTTCGCGTGCGATGCGCGCAAGCTCGATGCCGTCAAGGCCTCCCGGCATGACGATGTCGGTCAGCAAGAGGGCGACCGGCTCGTGCTGCAATACGTCCAGAGCCGCGGCAGCGCGATCGCATTCGAGGGTGCGGTAGCCGAGCTCGCGAAGCTGGCGGAGCACGATGCGGCGCATGCCGGGATTATCTTCGACGACGAGCACAACCTCGCCGGCGCCGCGAGCGAGCGGTTCCTCCTCGGCAACTTCGTGAACCGCCCCGTCCTCGGCGGCGCGCGGCAGATACAGCCGAAACGTCGTTCCGACGCCGAGCTCGCTGTAGACGTTCACATGCCCGCCCGACTGCTTCAAAAAGCCGAAAACCATGCTGAGCCCGAGGCCGGTGCCCTTGCCCTGCTCCTTGGTAGTGAAAAACGGCTCGAAGATACGGCTCATCGTCTCTTGCGACATCCCGCTGCCAGTGTCGCTGATCTCGATCACCACGAAGTCGCCCGGCGTGACCTCGCTATGAGTGGCGGCGTACTCCGCGTCGAGGTAGCGGTTCTCCGTCTCGATAATCAACTGCCCGCCATTCGGCATCGCATCGCGCGCGTTGGTGGCAAGATTGGCGATGCTCGATTCGAGCTGGGCCGGATCGGCGACGACCGGCCAGATACCGGCCCCTAGCTTTAGCGCCACCTCGATGTCCTCGCCGAGCAGGCGGCGCAACAGCCGTACGGTATCGCCGATCAGCTCGTTAACCTCGATCCGCGCCGGACGCAGCGGCTGGCGCCGGGCAAAGGCCAGCAGACGGCGTGTCAGCTCGGCGCCGCGCCACGCTGCGTCGAGCGCCTCACTGACCATCTCGCGCAGGTCTTCGTCCTCGCCGAGCTGCTCTTGCGCCAAGCCCAGATTGCCGACAATGACGCCCAGCAGATTATTGAAATCGTGCGCCATGCCGCCGGTCAGGTTGCCGATCGCCTCCATCTTCTGCGCCTGGCGGAGCTGGGCTTCGACAGCCTGCCGCTCGGTGGTATCGCGCACGGTCGCCAGGATGACACTCTCACCGCTGATCGAGGCGAACCGGATCGATATCTCGGTCCAGAACAGGCGGCCATCCTTGGCCTTGCAATGCCAGTCGAAGCGCTGGATTCTCCTCGACTTTGCCGCCTTTTCAATCCATTTGGCCGCATCGTGCTGAGTATACGGCGCGACACCCGAGGAAAGTTTCTCTATGTCGGCCCCGATCAGCTCGTCCGGCGTGTATCCAAACATGAGACAACCGGTTTCATTGACCTGCGTGAAGGTGCCCGCGCCGGGAGAGACGATGAAGATCCCCTCGCTGACCGCCGAGAATATCGACCGGAAGCGATCCTCGCTGGCTCGGAGGTCCTCCTCCATGCGCGTGCGCTCGGTGATGTCCTCTCCTGAACTCACCGAGGCGATAATTGTCCCGTCCCCGTCTCTCAGAACTGCATTGTGCCAAGCGATCAGCCGTTCTTCCCCTGTCCTGGTTACGACGTAGTTCGTGTAGTGCTCGACGTTGGTGAGTTCCCCAGCGATCAGTTGGCCGAAGGCGTCTCGCAACGTGCCGCGAAGCCGGGACGGGAGGAAATGGTCAACCCACGATTTCCCCACAATCTCATCGGGCGCGTCGTACCCGAGGATTTCGCATCCGCGAGCATTAATCACCTTCACTGTCGCATCGGGGTTCAGCACCAGGATCATGACATCGGCGACATCGAGATAGCGCTGGGCCGCGTCGCGCTGCCGCCTGAGCTCTTGCTCGGCTTCCAGCCGATCACTGATGTTCCGGACGATCTTCGAGGCCCCAACGATTTCACCGGGCAGCCCCAATATCGGTGAAATCGTCAAGGATACCGGGAACTCGCTTCCATTTTTGCGCCGGCGGACGGTCTCAAGCTGTTCAATTCGTTCGCCGCGCCGGATCGTATCCAGAATGGCGTCTTCTTCGCTGAGCCGATCAGAGGGAAGCAACCGGGTGATCGGTGTGCCGATCATCTCGTCCGAGGGATAGCCGAACATAGCCTCCGCCGCGCTGTTCCAGCTGGTCACGACGCCGTTGAGGTCCTTGGCGATGATGGCGTCGGCGGATGATTCGACGATCGCTGCGAGGTAGGCCTGCGTGCGCTGTGCCTGCCGGCGCGCGGTGATGTCGATGATCGAGGCGAGCACCTTGGCGCCGTCCCCGGTTTCGATCGGGCTCAGCCCGATCTCGACCGGGAATTCGCTTCCGTCCCGCCGAACCGCGTAGAGGTCGCGCCCGGCGCCCATCTGCCGCGCTTGCGGAGCGGCGAAGAACGCCCGCCACAGCCCCGGATGGCCTGCGCGATAGCGTTCGGGCAGCAGCATCTCGATCTGTTGGCCGAGCATGTCCGCACGGCTGTAGCCGAAGATCGTTTCGGCTTGCGCGTTGACCAATTCGATCAGGCCGCTGGCACCGACCATGACGATCGCGGTCGGAACGGCTTCAACCACGCGGCTGAACCGGCTTTCACCGCTACTCGCCGGCCGTGCTTTGGGACCGGCCTTCCTGGCCACGCGGGCTCTTCGGGTCACCGACATCACACTCGGCGCCTACGTAGGCTCCTCCTCTGTTCCGCCCGCCAACCTTCATCGGTGCGGCGTTAGCGCGAGTTATCATACAAATTCTTGTTGTGTACGCCAACGGCATGCAAATAGCCGCCATCGAAATTGGTGCACAAACCATCGAGCTCCAAATTTCCTGCGGCTGCCAGCCGTGGCTTCCTCAGCGCGGTGCCGGCGGCGGTCTGCGCAATCGCACGGCTCGGGCACCCAACAATTACTGCGTCGGCGGCGACCAGCGGCGTTCGGCGGATACAGGTCAGTCCCCGCAGCTGGTGTTAACCGTTTTTGCGTTAAGCGCTATATTTTATGGATCAAAAATTGGTTACCACTCAAAATGTATTTCAATTTATTTTCTTCTCCAAATTTTTTCAGTGCCGCAATGACGCCATATGTTCCCCAACTAGTTGGGACGCCAACGGCATCTTTAGACCAAACAAATCGAATATTCCCACTGGCATCACGTTCTGTCTCATCTATGTCAACAGCATCATCACCGCAGAGAAGGCCGCCTTGCCGGACCTTCGGATACCAAGCCTCCAAATCTTGATAGACAAAATCGTACTGGTGATTGCCATCAATATATACAAAATCTAACGAATTGTCGGAAAATTTTTTCGCAGCATCGACCGAAAATTGCCTAAGAAATTCAACTTTTTCTCCGTATCGCGCAACTTTATTTTTGGCCTCCAAAAATAAATGATCCATATCCATGGAATTTATACCATCCTCATACTTTTCGTATTGCGTATAGGGGTCAACACAAAAAAGCTTACCGAATTGGGTGAAACGACAAATATGGTCGGCAAATTCTCCAGTAAAAGTACCAATTTCGACAAACGTTCCTTTGAGCTGCAAGAAATTTATGGCTGCCAGGACATCATCTCTGGCGGCACCCGTAATTATGCGGTCAAGTTGTGGCATTTTAAAGCTTCCTTTTAACCTCTCTGACATGCAACTAATCCCCACCCTGAAGGCGAGCAGTCTCGGCGAGGTCCTGAACTCGGATATTCAGCGTTGCGTCTGGGCCGACCCTTCTACTACTCGTCCGGATAGAAAAAGGCCGGCGATCGCGCTATATGGAAGGCAAGTTCCGGTATCGTTAGGCATGATGGACCGACACACACCCGATCTCGACGCTCTCCGAACAGTTTGAGGCATGTAACGCTTCCGGATCGGTATCAAGAGCACTGCACCAAGATCATCGGGCCAAAAAATATGATCCAAATCGTGCGCCTGTTCCTGTACAAACGTAGCGCTTCAGTGGCGTTGCCGCAACGCGCTTTCCGCACCGCGGGTCGCAATCGTCCGACAGCGCGATAATATTCTACCGATCTCAGGAGGACTTTCGCAACGGGGCTCGCGCGCTTACGCCTATCGCCGCAGATGCCACCGGACAATGCGCTCCATCTCATAGACCGTTTCGGGCCGGTTCTTCAGTCGCTGCCGACCGTTCGCATCGCACACGACCTTCCGTGACGGCCGATATTCACCCCCTCGTTTCGATCGACCCGCAATGGACAAGATACCGCCGCGGTATTCTCCTGATCGTACCCGCCACCGGTATCCCGAAACCCAACTCC
>DATJSH010000243.1:0-17477 GCA_035504235.1 Allostellaceae bacterium
TGGCACCGGACCGAGCGCGAGCGCCGTCTCTGGACATCGCGGATCTCCGCGACGGGCGCCGGGAGCCTTTCTCCCAGCCCTCAACCCGTCACGGAAACCCGTCCGCACTCTCACTCTCGGGGCGTTGCGGGGTGTCCCCGCAGAAGGGGTCGGCCGAGACGACAGGCTCGGCCGCAGGGGAAGGCTTTCCCCAATCCATTTGAAACGGTGTCAGTCTATATGACGAGAAACAGCCGCGTTGGCGCCGTGCTGGCGGCAGGAGTGCGTCGAACGGTCAATCCGCGAATACCGCTGACGGTCTCACGCATGATGTGACATCCCATCGAACGCCGCTCTCGGGCTCGGTGCCGTTGTTTAGCCAACCGTGGAAGCTTTGGGCGAACGCGATGGCATCGTTCTCCATTGTAAAATGCACGCGGAAAGTGATGCCAGGTCCTCCCGTCGAATGCTCAAGGAGCCTTGGCTGAATACTCTGTTGGTCGCACCAGCGCTGCAATTCGTCCAATGCGGCGTCGTGATCAACGCCGATATGGCGTACTTCCACAACGTGGGGCATCGTCCACTCCATATGAAACGGCATTACCCGACACGCGCCCGACCGGATTGGCCAAGTGCCGCACTCGCCGCTACCGAATTCGGGCGCGCTAAGGATGTCCTCTTGTCAGTTCAGGAGGCTCATGGACCGATTTGGATATGGTCGAGCACTTCTCTGACACCGGGAGCAGACCAGGCTGCCTGCTCTGCCAGATCACGCTCGAACCAGCCGCGCACCTTGCCTTCGAGAATGACTTTCCCGCCCTCGGTCTTCACCGTTATCCGTGAGGCGTCGAGCTCGGCGGCGCGTTGCAGCGCTTTCTGGATTTTTTCTCTGACATTGGTCACCTGTATCGGCGACTTGATTTGGATTTGATTTTGTACGGTGTAGACGCCACTCAGATGACTGACGGCTTTGGCCGCCTCGTCCTTCTGGAACTGCCAGTCGACCTCGCCGGTGAGGTAAACGGCGCCTTTTTCGACCTTAACGCCGATGCGGTCGCCGGGGATACCAACGCGCCAGCGCAAGACGTCCAACGCCCGCTGGGCAATCTCCTGATCCGCCACTTTTTTGTCGGAGGGTAGACGCACCTCGATTTCTTCGGCGATTGCCTTGACGCCTTCCACGCGGCGCGTAGCGCGTTCCGCCGCCAGCTTCTCGCCATAGGTTGATACATAGCCGGAAAGAGTGATGACGCCGCCGGTCGCCGCGACGCCGATATGGTCGGCGTTGACACTGGGCTCGAAGTCGAGCTCGTCAATGACATCCTGCCTCAATAGATGATCGGACTTCATCGTATCCTCCAGTGTGGGAGAGATGCTGATGCTGAACGAGTCGTCGACGCCATCATTGATCCAGATCAACCGGTGCTCGGGATGCACGAACCGTCAACGAGGACAAACAAAAACGGCGCCGCGGGATGGAGCGCCGTTCCTGTAAATCAGATCAGATCGAGCGGGTCTCGCAGTCAGGCCGCTTTGGGTAACTCGGGGGCCGCCGGGCGCTTGCCGTCGTCGGGGGTAACGACCGGAGGATCGACGGCAATTTCGGCTTCCGCCCGCAGCCAATGATCAAGGCTTCGTCCCTCGGGGCAGCCCTCTTGCTCCCAGATCGCGTAAGCCAGGGCTCGGATTTCGTCATCTCTCTCAGCCATCGCGTTGCTCCTTTGTCTGCCACTCGGGGATGCGGGTATGGTCAAGGAGGTCAGCCTGGAGTTCCAGATCTTCAGCGGTACGCAAGCGCGACAACCAGATGGTTGGGTTGCCGGCCCGGTCCGCGAATTCCCGATACCAGGAGGCCAGTTCTCGAAGTTTGGTCGGATCGGCTGGCATGAAAGACCACCTTTCAGTCGCCGACCCTACCGCCTTCCCTGTGAAGCGAACTGATCCAGATCAACGGAGCCAAATCGATACGGCTCGATCTAACGTTACGTTTTCGACAGAAATGCCCTGCCGCCCATCAAAAATCGGCCGCTGCCAGTTTCAGCATCGCCGCGAAGCGCCGGAGGATGAATCGGATAAATTGCGGGGATCCTCCATCGTACCTCACCGCGGATGAGGTAATCGGGGGCCTCCATCTCGCTTCTCATTACGAGTGCTCTGTTGAACATGGACACTCGACGCAGAAAGACCACCCGAAGCGTTGGCTAACATCGGCCCTTAAGGGGGAGATGATAATGGCGCGCTACCGTGTCCACTTCATGGATCACGGCGAGAACATCTACGCGACCCACCAAGTCGAGCGGAGCAACGATGAGGCCGCGGTAGCGGCTGCTCATCAGCCCAATGTGATGCCGCAGCTCGGAGCGGGGTTTGAGGTCTGGGAGGATGATCGACTCGTTCACCAGCACCGGAATTGACGAGACGCATTTAATCCACCGCGCCAACCCGAATATTATACCATTCGACACCGCATCGGCGACGGGCGCGCGGTGGTCTTTATTCTTACAAGGCCATCTCCGGCTCACCCGCTCGCTCCTTGGCCGGTTCGGGCAGCTCCGTCATCGTCGCTTCGGTCAGGAGCAAGACGCTCGCCACCGACACGGCGTTCTCAAGTGCGATGCGGACCACCTTGGTAGGATCGATGATCCCCGCCTCGACGAGATCGACATATTCTTTGCGACCGGCGTCGAACCCGTAATTGCCTTTGGCTTCCATCATCCGGGACACGACAACGCCGCCATCGACCGCCGAATTTTCAGCAATCTGGCGGGTCGGTGCCTCTAGCGCCCGCTTGAGGATTTGGACACCGGTGCGCTCGTCGCCCTGGCATTTGTCCTCCTCGTCGGCGACCGCGCCGACGCAGCGGAGCAAGGCCAACCCGCCTCCCGGCACGATGCCCTCGGCCACCGCTGCCTTGGTGGCGCTGATGGCGTCATCCAAGGCCTCCTTGCGCGACTTCATCTCGGCCTCTGATGGCGCGCCGACCCGCACGACAGCCACGCCGCCGGACAATTTCGCCAGGCGCTCCTGTAATTTTTCTCGGTCGTAGTCGCTCGTGGTCTTTTCGATCTCGCGCTTAATCTGTTCGATCCGGCCCTTGATCTCAGCGTGATCGCCAGCGCCACCGATGATCGTCGTGTTGTCCTTGTCGACGACAACGCGCGTTGCCCGACCAAGCTGCTCAAGTGTGATGTTTTCGAGCTTGAGACCAACGTCCTCCGCGACGACGAGCCCGCCGGTGAGCACCGCCATGTCCTGCAGCATCGCCTTACGGCGATCACCGAAGCCCGGCGCTTTTGCTGCGCAACTTTTGAGACCGCCGCGCAGCCGGTTCACGATGAGCGTCGCCAAAGCCTCGCCTTCGACGTCTTCGGCAACAACGAGCAGGGGCGTGCCTGCTTTCACCACCTGTTCGAGCAGCGGCACGAAATCGTTGAGAGCACTGATCTTCCGGTCTGACAGCAGGATGCGGCAGTCTTCGAGCACCGCCTCCATTTTTTCGGCGTTGGTGATGAAGTAGGGCGACAGAAATCCGCGGTCGAACTGCATGCCCTCGACGACTTCAAGGACCGTCTCGGTCGTCTTTGCTTCCTCGACTGTGATCACCCCGTCATTGCCGACCTTGTCCATCGCCTCGGCGACCAGCTCACCGATCTGAGGGTCGTTATGCGCTGAAATCGCGGCGACTTGGGCCTTTTCCTTGCGGGTCTCGACCGGGCGAGACAGGGCCTTCAGCGTTTCGATCGCGCGCCTTGCGGCCCGATCGAGGCCGCGCTTGATATCGATTGCGCTGGCGCCCGCCACGACGTTGCGCACGCCATCCGCAAAGATTGCGTGCGCCAGGATGGTCGCGGTGCTGGTGCCGTCGCCCACCATGTCGCCGGTCTTTTCGGCCGCCTCACGGAGCATCCGCGCACCGAGATTTGCTTCGGGGTCCCTGATGTCGAATTCCTTGGCGATGGTCACACCATCATTGCAGACAAGCGGCGCTCCCCACTTCTTTTCGATGAGCACGGCCTTCGAGCGCGGGCCAAGTGTGACGCGAACCGCGTCGGCCAACTGCGTCGCACCGGCGAGGATTTTCTCGCGCGCGGCGGATCGGAAAAGGATCTGTTTGTGCGGCATCGCCATGCTCCAACGGCGGTAGACTTATGGCTGAACCGCATATCAAAGAGACGGGGCCTGGCCCTTGATCTGTGTCAAACGGAGTTCGTATTGAAACGCGGGTACGGTGATGCAGGCCGACGCCAACGGGTTGCCGCTGGCGATCTCGGAGCGAGCGTATTATTGCCGTTGCGATTGTGATTTAACCTGCCGCTTTCTGCTTTTTATATTCGTCAGCGGACACAAGTGGAGGTTCAGCCATGTGGGCAATCGCCCGCCGCTGGCGGGTCATCTCCGCCGTGAGCGCTCTTGTCATTGCGACTTGCCTGGTCGTCGTTGCAATGTTTTCGGTGGCGCTGAGTTTGCGCGTGCTGAACGAAAGCTTTGGCTGGGTGCGGCACACCGACGGCGTGCTGCTGCAGGTGGCGAAAATCGAAACGGACCTCGTCGCGGCCGAAAGCGCTGAGCGCGGTTACCTGTTGACGAGCAACCCGCAATACGCAGCCAACTTTGAGGACGATAGGATCGCGCTCTCCGGCGAATTCGCCACGCTCGGGGAGCTGGTCAGCGATAACCCCGCCCAAGTCCAGCGACTTGACGATCTCCGCCAGCGTGCCGAGGCGCGGCTGCAGCAGCTGAAGGGCATCATCGCCATCGGTCCGCAAAATCTCGACACCGCCATCGCGGCTGTCCGCGCGGCGGCGCCGCAGCGCCTCACCGAGGTCGTGCGGGAGAAACTCGACGGCTTTCGCGAAGCGGAAAACAGCCTGCGCCAGCAACGGGAGGAAAAAACCGGCAGGGACATGACGCGGACAATCATCTTCTCAATCGGAGCAACGGTCCTTGCCCTGCTCAGCGGATCAACCGGCTTGGTCATGTTGCAGCGTGAGCGCGAGCGCTCCCGTCAGCGTGAATTGCAGTTGGAGTTGGCGCACATGGCGCGGCTCAACACGATGGGCGAGACAGCGGCAATGCTGGCGCATGAGCTTAACCAGCCGCTGACAGCCGCCAATAACTATCTGTCGGCTGTGCAAGCGCTGACCCAAGCCGCGGCATCGCCGGCTTCGGACCGCGTGATCGACATCGTGGGGCGCGCAACCGCGCAGCTAGAGCGCGCAGGTGACATTCTTCGCCGTCTGCGGGGGTTTGTTCAGAAAAGCGAGCCCACCAAAAGCCTGGAGGACCCCTCGACGCTCTTCGAGGACGCGATAACCCTCCTAGGCATGCGGAGCGACGGACTCAAGATGACGACATCCGTCGCGCCCAATCTTGGCCAGGTCATCATCGACAAAGTCGAAATCCAACAGGTTCTGATCAATTTGATGCGCAACGCCGTTGAAGCGATGTCGGGCGGCGCGCGGCAGGAGCTGGGTTTGTCGGCAGTAGCCGCCGATGATCATTACGTCCAAGTCAGCGTCAAGGATACTGGGCCAGGGCTTGCCGCGGAAATCGCCGAGAGGCTCTTTCAACCCTTTGTTTCGACCAAAACAAGCGGCATGGGGGTCGGTCTTTCGATCTGCCGAACGATTATCACGCGCAACGGCGGTCGCATCTGGAGCGACCCCAATCCTGAAGGCGGCACCGTTTTTTCGTTCACTCTCCCAAGGGCTTCCGCTCAGCCCGATGCACTGGAAGCTCGCATCGAGGCGTAATGACAGCGCTCCCAGCGCCAAGCTCGCAGCGCCGCGCTGGCCCCCCCCAATTCATCATTATGTAGACGCCTCGACGACATGCACGCTGTAGTCGCGGCCGTGCCATCGGCCTTGGTTGCGCCAGGTAAAGTCGATGCGCGCGCCCAGTGGGAGCTTTGCTGAGTCGAGGACAGCCGCATGAAAGCCTAGCTCTGTGTCGATCGTCGGGACGTCCTGCACGTCGATCCAACCATCGTGGCCGCAATGGATAACCGCCGGCTCTGTCAGCGCGACCACGAGTTTGATGCCGGTCGCAATCGTGGCAATCGAGGCGTGCTGCCACCAAAATGCTCGCAGGGCCGATATTCGCTGTCCTCCGTAACGCGCCCAGACTGCTTGCGGCCGGTCAAATGGCCGGCCGCGGTGGCGCGACTCGAGCAGCTTGATGAACTCGGCGTGCGCCCAAGCCAGCGGCATCGCCGACCCCGTGGCACAGCCCGGGTATAGCCAGCGCCGCGGAATTGGTTCGGAATCCCAAACCTGCTCCGGGATCATGCCTCCCGAGCTGGCCATCGCGGCCATCGCCTCTAGGTACGGCAGCGGATCGTTGCCGGCGCAAAGTTCGTAATGCCCGCGCTCGCCCGTCAACAGCGGCCAGCCACGACCGACGCCGACGCCATCGAAGGCAGCGCCATCCTGGTGTTCGCCGTAGCCATCGCCGTTGTAGCGATGCCACACCGGACCATGCGGCGTATCGGTCTTGAGCAGTGCATCAGCGACTTTCACCGAGGCGCGGATCAGCGGATCGTCAGCCCGGCGCAAGCCGAACCGCACAAGCTGAAGAAACTCGGTGCCAATCTCTTCCGCCGCTGGGATTTCGCTCGGACTGGCGCCACGGTTGCGGATCGGGATCGGTTCGTAGCTGGCATCGGGGTCGGTCAGAACGCGCCGCGGTGTAATGCGGGGGTAGTATCCGCGCACCCCGAAGCGCACCGCCAGGGGTCCGCCAGTGACGGCCGACCAAGCCTCGATCTGCGCATTCCAGAAGTCAGCCAACGCCAGTGCCCAATCGCGCGCCGGCGGGGTAAGGAATTCAGCACCGGTCACCAGCGCCGCGATCGCCACGGCGAGAGTGAACGGGCTGATCCCCTCATTCTCCTCCCACCGGTCCTGACCGGATGACGGGCCGGTGCGCGCGATGTAGCCGAGCGCCCGACGCACCATGTCGACAACCGCGACGGTGCGCAGCTGGTCGCGTTCACGCAGCGCGTTGGCAAGCAGTACCGGGAAGGCAGTCTCGTCGAGCTGTACGCCTTGCCAATAGGGTGTACCGCCCAGCCATTGATTTTGATGCCAATGACCGTCCTCGTTTTGAGTGGCGATCAGATAACGCATCGTGTCGCAAGCTTCGATATCGGCGCCAAGCGCGAGCAACGCGCCGGCACACTCGACGAGGTCCCGGGGCCACACGAGATGATAGCCGCCCCGCTCCTCGCCGTGATCGCCCCACGGCACGCTGAGGCTGGCGACCATCGCACCCGGATGAGTCTTGTCCAGGTGCGCCCGCAAGACGATCGCCGACACCGCGAACTGGTCGCGGATCGATGCGGGAATGTCGAGCGGTAGGGAGGTGCGCTCGCTGCAGCGCGCCTGCCAGCCAACCCAATCAGCGATGTGATGCTGCAGGATCTCCTCGAACGGCTGCATCAAGCTCGAAACGGCCAGTGTCGTCGCGGCCTCGCGACTGCCGCTGAACCCAAGCCCCAACACGGCCTGGCGTGGCAACTCGCCCATCATCGCGACATTGCCAGGGCCGGCGGACGCGAATTGCCACGTCATCGCACCGTTGCGGCTAAAATCCTGCCAGCCGTCGCTGAAGCCGACATAGCCGGCACTGGTGCGGCGGAACGCGTCGCGCGCGCCGGCGTCCACGGCAGCCAGCGCGAGACCGAATGGCCCCTGCTCGGCCCACAGGACACGACGGCCGCGATAGCAGTCGACCGCCGCGGTGTTGTCGCGGCCGGTCGCGCCGAGATGTGGCGCCAGCAGCGCGTAGAGCGAAAGCTCACCTTCACCTTCCAGACGGCTTTCGACCAAGAGGACGTCGCGGCGCGGATCAGGCGTAACCCTCAGCCGCAGCTCGTAGCGGGCGTGTTCGTGGACGATTTCAACTGCCGGCACGCCCGGGGCAAGGGTTCGCACGCGGTGGCGGGCCTCGCGCTTAACCTCCGACCAGAAGCCGTCAGACCCGGCCACGATGAACCCGAGATCGCGGATTTGCGGCAGATCGACCCGCGGGAAATAGACCTCATTGATGATGCCGAAGCCGATCGTGAACCACAGCCGCGCCGGGCCGAGCGCGCATCCGACCATGTCCTTGGCACTGCTCGTCCAGGTCGGCGCGATACCTGGCGCGCCGGGCGCATGCCCCTTTGGGTCGGGCGGCGGTTGACTTTCCATTGTTCTAGAAAGACTGGATCGGATTGCGCCAGGGCGCTGTGAATAACGTCGCCCGGTCGATCAAAATAAGCATAAGCGGCCAAAAGTTCGCGAGCATGCTTCGATGATATATAGTTGATCGGCAGTTGGAGCGTGTCTAACGACGCCCGGTTTCTGTCTCCACCAAAATGGTCGCTAGAGTACTGGGCGCGATCCGCCACGATCGCCGTCGGACACTGAGGTACTGCTCGAAGCGACGGCAACCTGGCGGCAAATTTCTTCAGCAAGCTCGTTGATGGGACCGACAAAATCGATCAGTCCATCATGCTCAATGGCATTTCGCGGCATGTCCTTGAACAGGGCTTCATCCGGGCTCTGCGCCATCGCGAGACCGCCCCCCTCTTTGATGGCCTTCAGCCCGAGGCTTCCGTCTTTCAGCATCCCGGAGAGGATGACACCGATCACGCGCGGTCCGGCGTGTTGAGCCAGCGAGTGGAACAGCGCATCGACGTTGTGCGCCCGATAGAAGCCGTCCGGCAGCAAATCAAACGTCGGACCCGGCCCGATCGTCAGATGGCCGTTCGGCTCGCCGAGATAACATGTGGCGTGCTCCAACCTTTGCCCTTGTCGTGCCACGACAACCCGCATGCGCGTCAGCCGCGCGAGAATTTGCGGTAAAAAACTGGCTCGTTCTGGTGGCCGGTGCAGCACGATGAGAATGGCCGCAGGCAGATCAGGTGGAAGACGCATCAGCAGCGCTTCGATCGCCTCAAGGCCGCCAGCGGAGCCGCCGATCGCGACGATGTCCCGGCACGGCTTGCTTTGTTGATCCATGGCTCTTCGCTTCGCTTATGGAGGCTTACGCAGCCGGAAAGCCGATGGTCTGCGCAAAGGTGACGAACTGCTCGGGCGGCAGCCCGAGCTTTTTCGTCAGCGCCTCGTACGGCACGGCCCCGCGAAACACGGTTCCCAAGCCCGCAGAGGCACAGAACAGATAGACGTTCTGACCGATGAACCCGGCATCGACCGATGCATAGAGTCTCCGTTCGACGGGCCCTACATCGGTCATAAGTTCGCCGTGCGCGACGTAGATGAGGTCGAGCGGAGCAGTGCCGACAAAGTCCTGCAGACCGGTCGCGGCACGAATGTCTTCCGCCAGATAGGCCAAAAGCTTGTGAGTTTCCGGCTGATAGAGCCAGACGCCATCCGCCATCGCGACATAAATGTCGGTGACCATGATGTGTCGCCAATAGGGGGCCGTCCGCTCGCCACTCGGCCGGTTGACACCGTTGGCTGCCCATAAGAGATCAGACAGCAGTTGCGCCGGCAGCGGCGTGGGGGCATACGCGCGAGTCGAACGGCGCAGATTCAGCGCTTCCATCAGCGGCTTACCGCGTTGTCGAGACGGTGGCGGCATATCGTGGATCGACGGCTCGGCCGTGGCCCCAAATGTTTTTGCAGATGCAGTCATCGCCCCCGCAATCGCTCCGAGAGTCATTGTGCGTCGCGTCATCATCTGTTCTCCGCGGGATGCGCGGCCCAGATCAGAAACTTGCTGACTTCTGCGTCGCTCAGTTGATGAAAGTCGCGGTAGAAGAAGCCGATGGCGCGGAGATCGGCCGGGCTCTGCAGGCAGGCGATTTCGTCGACTTCAGACTGCAGGCTAGCCAATGTGTCCTCTGCCGCGACGGGAACCGCGAGTATCAGCAGAGAGGGATTGCGGCGCCGTGTTGCCCGAAGCGCGACCCGCATGGTTGCTCCGGTCGCGATCCCGTCATCGACGACGATTACCGGTCGGCCGGCAATTTCGAGCGGCGCGTACCCGGCGCCATAGACACGCCGCCGCCGTTCGATTTCGTGGATCTGACGGGCCGTCTCTTCGGCGATCCAGTCTTCGGGGATGGCGAGTTCACTAACGAGCCTGCGATCGATAAAGACCTCCGGATCGCCGCCATCGGTCACGGCGCCGAGCGCCAGCTCGGGCTGCCACGGGACACCGATCTTGCGCACCAATACGAGATCGAGCGGCGCGTCGAGGGCGGAGGCAATCTCGAACCCGACGGGCACACCTCCTCGGGGCAAGGCCAGCACCACGGGCCTTTGCGCCTTGAGATGCGCGAGCCGCTGCGCGAGCTGGCGTCCGGCGTCGCGGCGATTGGAAAACACGCTGGCCTCTTCCGCCGCTACGAGGTGCGTCACTGACGCGCGACGTGCCACAAATCGCGCACCTGCTTCGGCAACGCGTCGACGATGTGGTCGATTTGGCCGGTATCCATGCGCTCGTGCATGGCACCCATCACGGCGATCGCCACCTGTTCGGTGTTTTGCAGCTCGTGGTGGCCGTGCAGCTCGCGCTGCATCGACTTGCAGAAGTCCTCGGTATGCGCCTCCCGCAAACGGGCCGCCGAAGGGTGCCAGCCATCGTAATAGATGCCGCGGATCATGGTCGGCAGTCCGGCGCCGAAATGGGCGACGAGCTCTACCGGCAACCGGTCGCGCAACGCGTGGAGGGTCGCCCGCAGCGCAGCGTATTCAGCGTGCTCGTTATCGAACCCGAGACCGCGGCCAACATCGTGCAGCCACTCGTGAGCGCGTTGGATGGACGTATCGAGAATAGGCGCGTTGCTCATGGGGCCTCCTGCGGTCGATCAAGCCGGCAGGAATGCCGAGCTCGATAATCTGCCCACGCTAGCGGTCATCGAGCCGGCGCGAATTGATGCAGGTCAAGGCGGCGCTCGGTCCGTTTCGTAATCTCGCCGGCAGAAAGTCCAATGGAACGACCGCAGGCTTGCTTTTCGAGCATCGCCTGAAGGCGCGCGGATGTTGAGGAGATTGTCGATGCGGGTGCCGTTGCAGATCACCTTCCGCCGGATGGACACGTCACCCGCGCTCGAGACACGAATTCGTCAGCGTGCCGAGGAGCTTGAGCAATATTGCGACCGTATCACCGCCTGCCATGTCACCGTTGAGGCTCAGCATCGGCGTCACCAGCAGGGCAACCTGTTCCGGGTGAGTATCGATCTGGCGGTGCCCGGCGACGAAATCACAGCGAGCTCGGGACGAGACCCCGATCACGCGCACGAAAACGCTCATGTCGCGGTGCGAGACGCATTCGACGCGCTACGCCGCCGGCTTGAAGACCATATGCGCACCGCGCGCGTTGCCAAAGGAGTTCACCGTGAAGGTCGGTGACATCATGACGCGGGACGTGGTGACCGCGGGCCCAGACACCGGTGTCGAGGCGATTGCCCGGATGATGTTGGAGCGTCACATCGGGGCTGTTCCAATCGTTGATTCCGAGAGACGTCTGGTGGGTATTCTGAGCGATCACGACATCCTGCGGCACCCGCCTAAAGACAGCCCCCGTGCCTGGTGGCTGCGTCTGTTTGATGAACGTGCCGTCTGCCTCGAGGAGATCGCTACGGCGAAACATCGCGTAGCGCGCGATGTCATGGCACGCCGCGTTACGACGGTATCTGACGATACTCCAGTTGGGATTCTCGGCAGCTTGATGCGGCGCCGCAAGCTGAAGCATGTGCCGGTCCTCCACAAAGGCAAGCTCGTCGGTATGGTGAGTCGCGCGGACCTGCTACACGCGCTCATGAAATCGTGCGAGACCGTTTAAGAACCCACCGCGGTGGCCCGCCTCGCGCGTTCCGTTCAACAAACGGTGAGCCGGTGATATTCACAAAAACTCAAATGCAGCGGGATCTGACCTACAGCGCGTAGACCTGATGCTGATGCGGCATCTCGACTTCTCCGGGAAGCTTCGCTGCAAGCACAGACATTGCCGCTTCCTCGCCATGTACCAAAAAGGTGTTTTCGACACCGCCGATGCGGCTGTGCCAATCGATCAGTTCCTGTTGGTCGGCGTGAGCGGAAAACCCGTTAATCGTGTGGATCTGCGCGCGCACCGCCACTGGCTCGCTAAGTAAATCGACCTCCCGCGCGCCCTCGATGAGACGGCGCGCCAGCGTGCCCTGTGCCGCAAAGCCAATGAAGACGATGCTGGCCTCCGGACGCCACAAATTGTGGCGCAGATGATGCCGGACGCGACCTCCGGTACACATGCCGGAGCCCGCCATGATGACGGCTCCGCCGGTCACCCGGTTGATGGCGATTGAGTCAGCGGTTTCGCGGACAAAATGCAACCCAGCAAAGCTGAACGGGTCGCGGTTATGTGAGAACAGCCCGGCGACTTCGGCGCTGTATAGGCGGGGATACCGCCGAAAGATCTCCGTCGCGCCGATCGCGAGAGGGGAATCCAGGAACACGGACATCGATGGTGGCAGTCGGCTTTGCTCGATGCCTTGCCGCAACGCAAACAGAATTTCCTGCGCGCGTTCGAGCGCGAAAGTCGGAATGATCACATTACCGCCGCGCTGGAATGTCGCCCCGATGGCCTCGTAGAGCTCTACCACCGAAGCCGCGTAAGACCGGTGCCGACGATCACCGTAGGTCGACTCCATCACAACAATATCGGCTTCGGCCGGGGCGGATGGCGGCGCGAGCAGTGGCCGTCCGGCATTGCCCAGATCACCGGAAAACAACATCCGGCGACACCCTCCTGCCTCTTCGGTCTCGATCAGAATGCTCGCCGAGCCAAGAATATGACCGGCATCGAAAAAAAGTGCCCGCAGACCCGGCGCCAATTCGATCGCCGCGCCATATTCGGCACGGCGGTCAAAGCGGTCGAGCGTGTCGAAAACATCGAGCAGCGTATAGAGCGGCGCTTTGGCGGCGTCCTTGCCACGCCGATGCGTGCGACGTTGCCGCCGACGGGTGTCTTCCTCCTGGAGATGCGCGGCGTCGAGCAGCACCAGTCGCACGAGATCGCGGGTTGCCGCGGTGGCGATGATCTCGCCGCGAAAGCCCCGTTTCACCAGCAGCGGCAGGCGGCCGCAATGGTCGAGATGAGCATGGGTCAAAAGCACGATATCGATCGCCCGAGGTTCGAAACCAAACGCAGCAGCGTTCTCTTCCTCGATATCGCGGCTTCCCTGGACCATGCCGCAATCAATGAGGATCCGACGACCGGCCGCCTCAAGGAGGTGGCATGAACCGGTGACGCTCCGCGCGGCGCCGTGGAACGACAGCTTCATAGCCGGGCAGTTCTATCTTGAGGACCGCAAATTTCCTCGATTGC
The DNA here is from genome assembly GCA_035504235.1 of Allostellaceae bacterium. Classification (GTDB taxonomy): domain Bacteria; phylum Pseudomonadota; class Alphaproteobacteria; order ATCC43930; family CGMCC-115725; genus DATARH01. Next base: position 13,297 of record DATJSH010000243.1, read on the forward strand.
GTCCGGTGCCAAGAGTGGGACGCCGCGCATCTCGTACCACAACAGAATGTCGCGCCAGATGTCCTGCGCGGTTTCGGCGTACCAGAACAGTTCGCGATCTTCGGCATCGATGGTGCCTTCAGACACCAAAAAATCGACATCGAACGCACGCCGCCAGTATTTCTCGCCCACCAGGATCACCGGAACCGGATCGATCTTGCGCGATTGCGCCAGGGTGAGGACTTCGAACAGCTCATCCATCGTCCCGTAGCCGCCGGGAAAGGCGACAAGCGCACGTGCGCGCAGCAGGAAGTGCAGCTTGCGCATCGCGAAATAATGAAAGTTGAAGCACAGACCGGGTGTGACGTAAGGGTTCGGGTATTGCTCGTGCGGCAGGGTGATGTTGAGCCCAACCGACTCGGCATCAGCGTCTTGCGCACCGCGATTGGCGGCTTCCATGATACCCGGCCCACCGCCAGTCATCACCATGATGCGGCCGCCAATCGCCTTGTCGCCACAGGCGCCAACAATGCGGCCGAAATCCCGTGCGACCTGATAGTAGTGGCTCTTGTCCTCGACGCGCTCGGCAATCGCCAGTCGATTACTTAGAGCTTCGTCGTTCGGATGAGCAGCAAGCGCGAGGGTCAACGCCTCCCGGTTGCGGCGCGCCGCTTGCGGCTCGGCGATGCGGGTGCTGCCGAAAACGACGATCGTATGCGCCACATTGCGTTCGGTGAGCAATCTCTGCGGTTTGAGGTAATCAAGCATCAGACGCAGGCTGCGCATGTCGTCGCGGCGTAGGAAATCCGAGTCCCGGTCGGCCTCGCGGAACGCCGGGCTGGCCAGAAGGGCTTTGATCTTGGCCGGCGCCTCGGGATCTTCGTTGCTCGGTTTCGGGCGATGCTCCGGGAGCGGCTGGCGACGTGGCGATGACGGCATTGGCTGTTTCATCGACGATCGCGCCGCGCATTCTTTACCGGAACAGGCACAGGTCGCGGGCACGTCACCGATGCGACGACCGCCGCGAAAACCAATGGCAGTGCGAAGAATATGGTGGCCGGCATGGCTAGAGCTCCCTGCTTCGGACATCCCAAAGCAAGCACCCCGCGGAAAGTGGAGCATTGATGCAGGTCAAGGCCGCCGGCGGGCGCAACCCTCATAAGTCCCGGCAATGTGAAATCGATGAGGTAGCGCGATGCCGAACCAGACTTATGTCCGCCATTTCGCGGACCTCGGCCTCGATGATGTCCCGGAAGTCGGCGGCAAAACGGCATCGCTCGGCGAGCTTTATTCGGCGCTCGGGCCGCAAGGCATACGCGTGCCCGCCGGCTTCGCGCTGACTGCCGCCGCCTATCGGGAAGCGCTCGACACCGCCAATGCACGGCCGGAGCTGCGCCGACTAATGGATTTCGACTTAAGCGACGTGGTGCTGCTCGCAGAGCGGGCGGCTGCGGCAAGGTCCATCGTCTACGAGGCGACCGGCGGCGGCGCGCTGCGTCGCGAGATTGTCTCCGCCTACAGCGCGCTCGAAGCAGAGTTCGGCAAGGATGTCGCGGTCGCCGTGCGCAGCTCCGCGACGGCGGAGGACTTGCCGAACGCGAGTTTCGCCGGTCAGCACGACAGTTTTCTCAATGTACGCGGTGCCGCCGCCGTCGTTGAGGCATGCCGCCAATGCTTCGCCTCGCTGTTCACCGATCGCGCCATCGTCTATCGAACCGACAACGGCTTCGACCATTTCAAGGTCGCGCTGTCGGTCGCGGTCATGAAAATGGTACGCGCCGATCTGGCCGCGAGCGGCGTGATTTTCACCCTCGATACCGAATCCGGTTTTCGCGATGTGGTGTTTATCACCGGATCATACGGCCTTGGTGAGAACATCGTTCAGGGTAAGGTCGATCCCGACGAGTTCTATGTGCACAAGCCGACGTTCATCGAGGGACATCGCGCCGTTCTGAGCCGTTCGCTCGGAGGCAAGCAAATGCGGCTTGTCTACTCGCGACGCAATGGTCCCACCACACGCAATATCCCGACCTCACGCGTGGAGCGCGAACACTTCTGCATAAGCGATGCCGAGGTGCTGGAGCTCGCCGACAACGCCCTGCATATCGAGGCGCATTATTCGCAAAGCGCTGGCCGCCCGATGCCGATGGACATCGAATGGGCCAAGGATGGCGAGGACGGTCAGCTTTACATCGTTCAAGCACGACCGGAGACCGTTGCCTCGCGAAAGGAACCCGGCGCTTTCGAGACCTATGCCATGAAAACGAGCGGTCCGGTGCTTGTCGTAGGGCGGGCGGTCGGCGAAAAGATCGCATCCGGTCGTATTCGGGTCATCACCGGTCCCGGCGATCTTGCGGCGTTCCAAAGCGGCGAGGTGCTCGTCGCCGAAGCGACCAGTCCCGACTGGGAGCCGGTCATGAAGTGCGCCGCCGCGATCGTCACAGCGCGCGGCGGTCGCACCTGCCACGCGGCGATCATCGCCCGTGAGCTTGGCGTGCCCGCCGTGGTCGGCGCTAAAGCGGCGATGGAAAAGCTCCCAACGGGAACGCTCGTCACGGTGTCCTGCGCCGGCGGCGAGAGCGGAAACGTGTACGCCGGCGCGCTCCCGTTCGAGGTCACCCGCGTCCCCGCCGACCGCATCCCGCGGCCGGACACCGCGATCATGGTCAATATCGGCAATCCGGAACTCGCCTTCCACACCGCGATGTTGCCCAATGACGGTGTCGGCCTGGCGCGGATGGAGTTCATTATCAGCGAGCATATCGGAATTCACCCGATGGCGCTGGTATATCCGGAAAGGGTCGCATCTACGAAAGCCCGCGCTGTCATCGATCGGCTGACACGGAGTTACCAGCATCCAGCCGATTACTTCATCGAAAAACTCGCCGAGGGCGTCGGAACCATCGCCGCCGCGTTTTACCCGAAGCCAGTGATTATCCGATTGTCGGATTTCAAGACCAATGAATACGCCAGTTTGATCGGTGGCGCGGGCTTCGAGCCGAAGGAAGTGAACCCGATGCTCGGCTTCCGTGGCGCTTCGCGCTACGCCCATCCGGCTTATGCCGAGGGCTTTGCGCTCGAATGCGCGGCGCTGCGGCGCGCGCGCGAGACGATGGGCCTCACCAATTTGCGCATTATGGTGCCGTTCTGCCGACGGGTCGAAGAGGCACGACGGGTGATGGAAGCGATGGCGAACAATGGCCTTAAGCGCGGCGAAAACGGGCTCGAAATCTACGCAATGTGTGAGATTCCCAACAATGTCATCGACATCGACAATTTCGCCACGTTGTTCGACGGGTTTTCGATCGGGTCGAACGATCTGACGCAATTGACGCTGGGTGTCGATCGCGATTCCGACATCGTCGCATTCGATTTCGACGAACGCGATCCCGGCATGCTGACGATGTTGCAAATGGCCGTGCTCGGCGCCAAACGTAATCATCGCCATGTGGGAATTTGCGGCGAGGCGCCGGCGAACTACCCGGAGGTTGCGCGGTTTTTGACTAAGCTTGGGATCGACTCGATCAGCGTCAATCCAGCGAGCCTGTTCCGGACCATGTCGGTGGTGTATGAGGCTGAGCAAACCGTATCAGCTAGCATGAGGGCGGCCGGATGAAGTCAATCGGCTGCCGAAAGCCCTGGAAACGCTTCTATTGAGCCGACCGGTGTCGAGGTCCGGGACGATGGGAGCAGCGCTGCATCCCGAGCCGGAAGTGACCGCATCCGATGGACGACATCCAGGGCGCCGTTGCCGCTCACCCATCGGGAGAGCGACACAACGTCTTTCGATGCTTCGAGCCGGCGATGAACAATCGTCGCGCAGAGTGCTACGCGATCGCGATTAAGCTCGGTGATCTGTTCCCTGATCCGCGTGGCGTCGGCGGCACGACCAGGCACGCGTTGTAACGCCTTCAGCCTGAAGATCTCAGCTTCGAGCAAATCGCGAGCCGCGATCAACTCACGGTTCCTGTAAGGCACCGATCCCCTCCTTGTATTGGCGATGCTCCGGCGATCCTTCCCCATCGCCAGGCGGTAAGCGTTGATCCAGATCAGGCCTCGCTCCTTTACGGCGCACTTCGCCTACGCGGACCGATCTCGCGCCGCGCCAGATAGAGGCCGGGCAGCATTGGCAGCCAAAAGGTCAGACCACGCAAAATCAACGTCGCCGTGAGCCCAGCTTCAATGGTGGTCCCGAGCATGTG
>DATJSH010000244.1:0-12164 GCA_035504235.1 Allostellaceae bacterium
TGAAGAGAGAGGGTGCTCGACATGCCCGATGGTGGTTTTGATCCGGTTCGCCTGGCGCCCGCGGTGGAGCGCGGCGACTACACGGTGAAGAAGGGCGAGGTGTCGCTCGCGGTCTACCGCAAGCGCGGCGGCTCCGGCCGACGGCCGGTGCTGTTCCTGGTGCACGGCTCGTCGAATTCCGCTCTGTCGTCGTTCGATCTTGTCGCGCCGGGCGGCGAGTATTCGACGATGAATGTCTTCGCCGAGCTGGGCTACGATGTGTGGACGATGGATCACGAGAATTACGGCCGCTCGTCGCGCAGCGAAGGCAATTCCGACGTCGCCAGCGGCGTCGAGGACCTGATCGCGGCGAGCGAACTGGTGATGCGCGAGAGCGGCGCCACGAAGATGCACATGCTCGGTGAAAGCTCGGGCGCGCTGCGCGCCGCGGCCTTCGCGATGGAGCGGCCGACGCTGGTCGATCGGCTGATCCTCAACGCCTTCACCTATACCGGCCGCCACTCGCCGACCCTGAAGAAGCGGGCCGAGCAGCTGCCGTATTTCCGCACCCATAACCGCCGGCTGCGCGATCGCGACATGATCCGCAGCATCTTCACCCGCGACCACCCCGGCACCAGCGACGCGCGCGTCGCGGATGCGCTGGCCGACACCGAACTGCAGTTCGGCGACCAGGTGCCGACCGGCACTTATCTCGACATGTGCGCGAACCTGCCGGTGGTCGACCCGGCGCGCGTTCTGTGCCCGACGATGCTGATCCGCGGCGAGCATGACGGCATCGCCAGCGAGGAAGACCTGCTCGATTTTTATGCGAAGCTGCCCAACCCCGACCGGCAGTTCGTGGTGCTGCCGGGCGCGGCGCATGCGCTGGTCTTCGGCCACAACCGGCACCAGTTCTGGCATGTGGCGCATGCCTTTCTGTCGATGCCGCGGCGGCGGGACGAGCACTGAGCCGCAGTCACTTCTCGTAGAAATAGTAGCAGCCGATCAGCGTCTTTGTGGCTTTCGGATTATCCTCCGCCATCAGCGCAATGGTTTTCTTCTCACCGATCTCCAATTCGCAGGTCCGCATGTTGTCGCTCGGCGGCTCACATTTGCTGAGCGACTTGCCGAGCCTTTTTTCGAACGCCGCTTTGGTCGCGTCGAACGTCGCGTTGACGATCACCGAGAAGCCGACGCCCATGCCGACACTTTGGGGGTAGACCTGCGCAACGGAGAGGCCGGCAATCGTCTGGCTCGATTTCGGCGTAAAAGCCCCCTCGTCTCCGGCCGGAGAAAAATCCGCCTTGAAGCGGCTGACAAAACTCTGCAAGCGAGCGGGATCGCTCGACTTCCACTCGAACCAGGAATCCTGGCATGTCGCCAGACGCTCGATGGCCGAATTGTCGGCGGCGCGGGCGGGAGCGACGATCAGTGGCGCCAGGATCAACAGCCCAGCCAACGCGTAAGTCTTCAAGCGGGCGCCCTCACGCGAGCGCGGAGGCGACCCAGGCGGGGTCGAAAATCCGGTCGGCCATCACCTGGCAGCGCTTGATGAGGCGGTGCTCGTCCGGGCCGTAATCGGCATGGGCGTTGTGCAGCGTGCCAAGATCGTCCCACAGCAACACGTCGCCCTCGGTCCAGCGATGCACCCAGCGAAATTTCTCCTGCAGCTGATGGCGGAACAGGAAGTCGAGGATGTCGTCGCTTTCGCTTTCGGGCAGCTCGTTGATGCGGATCGCGTAGCCGGGGTTGGCGTAAAGCGCCTTGCGCCCGGTGATGGGATGGACAAGGAAGATCGGGTGCGACACCGGCGGCTTCTTGGCGCGCTGCTCGGCGGTCAGCGGCTTGCGCCAGGTGCCCGGCCGCTTCAGCATCATGTCCCAGAATTTGTTGAAGTCGTGCAGCACGGTCTTGCCGTCGAGCCGGGTCTTCAAATCGTCAGGCAGTTCGTCATAGGCGGCGTGCATGTTGGCGAACTCGGTGCCGCCAAGCGGCCGGCCGTCGCGGTGCGGCACCTTCAGCGCATAGAGGACGTTGGCGAACGCGATCGTCTCGCTGTACGACATGTCGGTGTGCCAGTCCTGGCCGGCGTCGCGCGCCCCGAGCGGCCGGCCGCGCTCGTCCTTCATGTTGGAGAGGATCATGATTTCGGGCAGGCCGGGCTCCTGGAACGCGCCGGCGACATTGATCTCCAGCGAGCCGAAGCGCTCGGCAAACGCCATCTGCCGGGCCGGCGCGAGGCTCTGCCGCGGGAAGCGCAGCACCCCGTAACGCCCCAGCGCGCGCAAGATCTCAGCGAAGACCGGGTGGTCGAGCTCGTCGTTGAGGTCGACCCCCTCGATCGTCGCGCCGAGCGTCTCGCCGGTGGGAACGACCTCGATCATCAGCGGGTCTCTCCGACAAAGCTCGCCTGGATCGCGGCGACTTGCGCCAGCGCGCCTGGCGACAACGGTCCCTGGTTGATGGCGCGCGCGGCGATCTCGAACTGCTCGAGCGTCGCGATGCCGATCAGCACGGTCGAAATCGCCGCGTGCGCGATCACATAACGCAGCCCCAATTCGACGAGGCTGTCGGCGAGGCCTTCATGCACCAGCGGCATGAACCGCCGGGCGCGCTCGACATCGATCTTGTAGCTGCTGCCGGAGCCGATCGGATCGGGGGCCGGCGAATTGAGCGCGTGGCGCTCCTCGCTGCCGGAAAGCGCGCCGCCGGCGAGCACGCGGATGTTGATCGCGCCCATGTTGGCGGCCTCGGTATGCGCCAGAAGGTTACCGAAATCCTGTGCCGGAAAGCCCTTCGGTACGGCCGCGCCAGGGCTTGGGTTCAAGAGGTTGAAGCTCACCTGCGCGGTCTCGAAAGCGCGCGCATCGACCACGCGCAAGAGCGATGCCGTCTCGCCGACCGCGGTGATGCCGTAATGACCGATCTTGCCTTGCTGGACCAGCTTTTCGAAGGCCGGCACGACTTCATCCAGCATGCTCTCGACCGCGAAGCTGCCGCCCCCGGTGCTGCCGACGATGGCGTTGTGAAACTGGTAGAGATCAACCCGCTCCAATTGCAACCGGGTGAGGCTCGCTTCCAGCGCTGCGGTGATCCCGGCGGCGATCTGGCGCGGTTCGGTCGCCGGAAGCCGCACCTTGGTGCCGAGGTAGATGTCCTTGAGCTTCAGCGACTTGATGACCCGCCCGATATTCTCTTCCGAGCGGCCGTTGCCGTATTGCGCCGCGGTGTCGAAATAATTGATCCCGAGCTCCAGCGCGCGCGCCACCGCCCGCTCCTGATCGGCCGGCGAGCCGCCCACCATCAACCCGCCGACGGCGCCGCAGCCGAAGCCCAAGAGCGACACGTCGAGACCGGTCTTGCCGAGCCTGCGCTTTTCCACGCGCGCCTCCTTTGTATCCTGGCGATCACATCGCCCCGTACCCGGCAATGTCAACGCCCGGGGTGGAAATCGTGCGAGAATGCCGGTTGGAGGAAAACGCATGGCTGACGCACCGCTCACCCCCGTCGATCCGACGCTGATCGAAGACCTGGTCGCCGCGAACCGCATTCTGTCGAGGGAAGGGGTGGTCGACGGCTTCGGCCATGTCAGCGTGCGCCATGACACCGCGCCCGGCGTCTTTCTCCTGGCGCGCAGCATGGCGCCCGGGCTCGTCACCGCCGCCGACCTCATGCAATACGATCTCGACTGCAACGCGCTCGGCGGCGACACCCGCACGCCCTATGTCGAGCGCTTCATCCACAGCGAAATCTATAAAGCGGCGCCGGAGGCGCGCGCCGTCGTTCACAGCCATTCGCCGGCGGTGATCCCGTTTGGCGTGACCGCGGCAAAGCTGCGGCCGATCTACCACATGAGCTCGTTCCTTAACGGCGATGTTCCCGTGTTCGAAATCCGCGACACCGCGGGCGATGCGACCGATATGCTGATCCGCTCGCCGCAGCTCGGCGCGGCGCTGGCGCAAAGCCTCGGGCGCGCGACCGTGGCGCTGATGCGCGGCCACGGCAATGTCGTGGTCGGCCGCTCGATCCCCGAGGTCGTGTTCCGGGCGATCTATACCGAGATGAACGCGCGGCTGCAGGCGGATGCGCTCCATCTCGGCGATGGCCGCGTCCAGTATTTGAGCGAAGGCGAAGCCGCCGCCTCCTTGGTGACCAATGCCGGCGTGCTGACCCGCGCCTGGGAGTTGTGGAAGGCCGCCGTGACAAAGGACGGCTGAGCCTTTCCGTCTGACGTGCATCGCCCGATTCGCCGGGCCGATGCGGTGTGAAAAGAGGGAGCCTCGTCGCGCGCCAGATGTGGTGCCGGGCGGATCGTTGCGGCTGTGCTTGCGTTGCTGTCGGCGTAGGTTGGGGCAACGCGTGCGTGGCAGGAGGACACTCCCATGCATCCGCTGTTTCGTGGTGCTACCGTCATCCCGGTTCTGGCGATCGAGCGCGAAGCCGATGCGGTGCCGCTCGCCCGCGCGCTTTACGAGGGCGGGCTTTCGGTTCTCGAGGTGACGTTTCGCACCGAGGCCGCGGTCGCGGCGATCGAGGCGATCGCCCGCGAGCTGCCGCAGGTGACGGTCGGCGCCGGCACCTTGCTGCGCGCCGCCGATGTCGCCACCGCGGTCGCGGCCGGCGCGAAGTTTCTCGTCAGCCCCGGCACGACGCCGCAACTTGCCGGCGCGGCGCTGGCGACCGATCTGCCCTATCTGCCGGGGGTCGCGACCCCGTCCGAGATCATGGCGGTGCGCGCGCTTGGGATCTGTGTGATGAAATTGTTCCCGGCCGAGGCGATGGGCGGCGTCGCCATGCTGCGCGCGCTGGCGCCGGTCTTTCCCGGCATCGAATTCTGCCCGACCGGCGGGATCGACGAGCGCCTCGCCGAGCACTACCTCGCGCTGCCCAACGTGCCGATGGTCGGCGGCTCGTGGATGGCGCCGCGCGATGCGATCAATGCCGGTGACTGGGGGCGCATCCGCGGCCTCGCCCAACGCGCCGCGGCGATCGGCCGGCGAGAGGCGGCCTAGCGCCGGCGCCAGGCGGTCGAGCAGCCGAATTATCAGGAGGCAGACCTCCTGTTTCCCTCCTGTTTCCCTCCTGTTTTTCGATTTTTAACAGGAGGCGCGCCGTGCAGGATTAGGAGGCGCAACGCGGCAAGCAACAGCCGGAAGATCCAGCCTGCCATCCTTGCTTTCGCTGCTGCCAGTAGACCCGACATTTTGGTCTCGTTGCGTGTTACGCAACTTAATTGTTCATGATACGTTCGCGATTCAAGAGGGCGTCAGTTTGGTATTGGCAAAGGCGAGAATGCGTCGAGAGCAGGCCTTTGCGTCATAGCCGTGCGGCTTCCGAGTTCGACGCTCTTGGGGCCGTTAGCTGGCAATGCCTCAATAGCGACGTATAGGGGTGCGGCCGGTGGCTCTCGCTGCCGCCAGGATCCGGGGGATTGCCGGATAAAACTCGGCCCCACGGTTCGGCCGTCCGTTGCGACATGGGCGGTTGCCGTTCCGCCGAGCGCTGGCTAGCGTGCCGCAGCGGCAAGTGTAAAATCGCTGACCGCACGGCAGGCATGGACTGACACGTCCGAGAAATGGGGGGCCTGTTCAGTGTCGACCGATCTGCCCGCGCCGCGAATGGCGCTCATCGACGCGTTGCCGCCGTTGGCATTCGCCTGCCTTCTCTACCTCGGCCTGATGCACGATATCGTTCCGTCACCCGCCCGCGAGTTCATCCAGCGCGGCGAGCCGGCAAGCAACGCGATCGAGAGAGGGCTTGCCGAACTGGTCGCATTCGTATTGATCTTCTTGTTGTGGATCGTGCTGGCGATCCTGCTGTTCCTCGGCCGCAAAGGCCAGAAGATGCCACCGCAGGCGCTGGTGGCCGCTGCAATCCTGCTTCCGCTCTCCGGCGTCGCGGCGATCTATGCCACCGACCTCTACGCGAGCTACGCCGGCTGGGCGATCGCGGTGCCGGCGTTGCTGCCGCCGTTGATCGCCCTTTATGCGATATGGATGCGCCTGCCGGGCCTGCAAGCGACGCTTCCCGCGAAAATCATCAACGCCGCCGCCTTGGGCGCGATGCTGGTCCTGACGCTTGCGCCGTTTCCGCTGTCCGCGATCGATGCGCGCATTTACGCCGCGGGCGAACCGGAGCGGCAGAAGCAGCGCGAGGCCTACTTGGCGGCCAACGAAGCGATTGCGGTGCAATCGGGCAAGCAATTCCTTGAGGACTATAACGCCCGCTTTCAAGCGCTGAATGCCGACTCGCCTCTGCGCGATGTTATCGGCCATCTGTCCGGTTCCGAGGGTTCCCCCGACGACCAGGAGGTGTTGGCCAAGGCGCGTCAGGTCAAAAGCCGACAGTCCGACGTGGTGGCGCTGCTCGAGGAGCCCACGCCGGGCGACGCGGCTATGCGGGGTCGAGACAAGATCGAGTGGCTGGAGGATATGTGGAGGCTCGACATCGCACCAACGCCGGCGGTGTGCAACGCATATGGGGACGCGCTGCGCCGGGAAGCGGAGAATCTGCACAAATATGTCCAAAAATATAACAACCGCGAGGACAAAGCCGATTTCGCCTGGGCTTCTTGGGCGCTGGAGGTCCGGGACGCTCTTGCGCGTCAGCTGCCCAACATGAAGTGGCTGATCCACGAGCATTGCGATCTCGGCGACGCCCTAGGGGTTGTCGAGACCCGGGTCCGCGACCTCTGCGGGCTGGGACTGTGTACGGACGCAGACGCCGACGGTCAGAAGACACGGGCATTCATCGACACCCTTGCCGCACTTCGCCGGCCGCAATGACCCGGTGCAATTCGACGGAGGGGGCGCTGTTCGCGCACCCTCGTGAGTCTGCACAGGGACGGCGAAAGGACCGGGTTCGACCCAACTGGTCGATCCGCCACGGAACCGCGAAGGTCGGATTAGGAGCACAAACCGGCAATCACTTGTGCCGCTTGGTTCGCGGCTCTTCGTCGCGCACCGGAAATTCAAACTGAGGCGATATCGGCGTCCGTTTTCAATACGTCGCCCGGCCGCCGGAAATGTCGAACACCGCGCCGGTGGCGAAGGAGCAGTCGTCCGAGCACAGCCACGCGACGAGCGCGGCGATTTCCTCGACGTGGACAAACCGGCCCAGCGGGATTTTCGACAGCATGTAGGCGATCTGCGCCTCGGTCATCTGGTTGAAGATGTCGGTCTTCGCCGCCGCCGGCGCGACCGCGTTGACCCGGATGCCGGTGTCGGCGAGCTCCTTGCCCAATGACTTGGTGAGGCCGATGACCCCGGCCTTCGCCGCCGAATAGGCCGAGGCGTTGGGGTTGCCCTCCTTGCCGGCGATCGAGGCGATGTTGACGATGTGGCCGCGCCCACGGCCGTTGTCTTGCCGGCGCATCACCGGCATGACGGCGCGGCAGCAATAAAAGACGCCCAGCAGGTCGATCTCGATCACCCGCCGCCAATCGTCGATCGGGTACTGGTCGAGCGGATGGTTCGGCCCGGTGATGCCGGCATTGTTGACGAGGATGTCGGGCGCGCCGATCTGCGCGGTGGTCGCGGCGAGCGCCGCCTCGATCGATCCCGGATCGGTGACGTCGGCGACATAATCGACGGCGTTCATGATCGAGGCCGCGGTGTTGGAAGCGGCCGCGCCGTCGATGTCCCAGATCGCGACGCGCGCGCCGGAGGCCGAGAAGCGGTCGGCGATGGCCCGGCCGATGCCGCGCGCCGCGCCGGTGACGATCGCGACGCGGCCTTCGAGGTCGATGCGGTTCATGTGTCGCTCCACAAATTGGCCTCGATGAGCCGGCGCAGCACCGCGGTGAAATGCGCCGCCGCCGAGCGCTCCAGCCCTTCAAGCCAGTTCTGGTCGAGAAACGAGGCGAGCGCCGGCTGGCGGAGCTTGGCTTCCCATAGGATGCCGAGCAGCGAGGCCGCCGCCTCGTCGGCCTCGCGTTCGAGGACCGGCAGCGACGCGGCGCGCTCGGCGCCGGCGCGGTCGCGCGTGTCGGGACCGGGACCGGCGCCGAAATCGATAAGCGTGCGCCGCTCGGGCGGGGCGAGCGCGAAATGCGCGATCTCGTGCAGGATCACGTAGGCTTCCGTTCCGTCGTCGAGTGCCGCGCCGTCCCAGTTATAGGCGCACGCCGTGCCCGGCGGGTGCACAGCCATCCCATGTTGGCGCGCGATGGCGAGCGCCGTGAGGCGATCGCGCTCCGCGGCCGCGCCCGCTGCGCGCTCGGGCGAGGTCGCCCGGATCAGCGCGAACGCCGCGCGCGCCGACGGCTCGTCGAGGCGCGCCGCAAAGCGGTCGAGCGCGCCGTCGAGTTCCGAGGCCGGGATGGGGGTGAGGATCACGAAAATCCCAAAAATCGCCTTGGCCAGGCTTGACCTGGCCATCCACGAAATGTTTCTGGCTACTCGTAGACCCCCGGGTCAAGCCCGGGGAGGCGAAAATTTAGGGCAGGGGGTCAAGATGCCCGGCGCTTTGTTGTTTTCCAGCCGTCTCGACGATCCGGTGGCATGGTCGGCGGCGCTGAAGGCCGCGATGCCCGAGCTCGATGTGCGGGTCTCTCCCGACCTCGGCAACCCCGCGGACATCGAGACCGCGCTGGTGTGGAAGGCGCCGCCCGGTGAATTAGCGTCGCTGCCAAACCTCCAGCTCATCACCAATCTCGGCGCCGGGGTCGATCCGATCCTTGCCGACGACACGATCCCCAAGCACATCCCGGTCGCCCGGCTGGGTGACGAGGTCATGGCGCAGATGATGGCGCAGTTCGCGACGATGTGCGTGCTGCGCCATTACCGCGACCTCGGCCGCTACGCGCGCCAGCAGCGCGACAGCCGATGGCATTACGAGCTGCCGCGCGCCTCCTACGATGTGCCGGTCGGCGTCATGGGGATCGGCCTTTTGGGCGGCGCGGCGGCGCGGATGATCAAGTCGATCGGCTTCCCGGTCGCCGGATGGGGCCGCTCGCCGCGCAGCATCGAGGGCATCGAGACCTATCACGGCGCCGAGGGCCTGACGCCGTTTCTCGCGCGCAGCGAAATTCTCGTTTGCCTGCTGCCGCTGACCGGCGAGACGCGGCACATCGTCAACCGCGATGTGCTCTACCGACTGCCGCGCGGGGCGAAACTCATCAATTGCGGGCGCGGCGGCACCGTCGACGAAGCGGCGCTTTTGGTGGCGCTGCAAGAGGGCCAGATCTCCGAGGCGACGCTCGACGTGTTCGAAACCGAGCCGCTGCCGGCCGAGCACCCGTTCTGGACCATGGATAACGTGCTGGTGCTGCCGCATATCGGCTCGATCGCGGTGCCCGAAATCGCGGCGCGCGACGTGATCGAGAACATCCGACGCCTCGCCCGCGGCGCGGCGCTGCTCAACATCGTCGATCGCGCCAGGGGCTATTGACTTGGTGTATTGAGCTGCGTCGCCGGCGGCAAATAGCCGGGCATTTATGGTATAGTAAACCCCGTGGGGCACTCTCCCGGCATGAACAGCAAAATTCTGGTGATCGGCCGGATCGGCCAAGTCGGCCACGAGCTGCATCGCGGCGTCTGGCCGGCTGGTTTTACAGTGGATTTTTTGGAGCGGCCGCAGCTCGACCTCACGCGCCCCGACGAGGCGCGCGACATCGTCGTCGCCGCGCGCCCCGACATCGTCGTCAACGCGGCCGCCCATACCGCCGTCGACGCCGCCGAGAGCGAGCGCGATACCGCCGTCGCCATCAATCGCGACGGACCGGCGATGCTCGCCGACGCCTGCCGTGAGGTCGGCGCCGTGCTGGTGCACTATTCGACCGACTACGTCTATGACGGCGCGAAGGCCGGCGCCTATGTCGAGACCGACCCGATCGCCGCGCTGTCGGTGTATGGCGCGAGCAAGGCCGAGGGCGACGCGGCGATCGCCGCGCGGCTGAAGCGCCATGTGATCCTGCGCACCTCGTGGGTTTACAGCGCGACCGGGCACAATTTCGTCAAGACCATGCTGCGCCTCGGCGCGGAGCGCGACCGGCTCGGTATTGTCGACGACCAACACGGCTCGCCGACCGCGGCCGCCGACATCGCCGCCGCGACCATCGCGGTCTGCGCCGCGCTCGCCGCCGGCAAGGATGATGGGTACGGAGTGTTCCATTTTTCCGGCGGCGGGACGACGACATGGTACGGTTTCGCCCGCGAGATCTTCCGCGTCGCCGCGTCGCATCGCCTCAAGACGCCGCGCCTCGTGGAGCCGATCGCCACCGAGGCCTATCCGACGCCGGCCGAGCGGCCGCGCAACTCGCGGCTCGACTGCAGCAAGTTCGCACGCGCTTACGGCATCGTCGCGCCGTCCTGGCAGCAGTCGCTGTCGGCCGTGCTCGACGAGCTGATCCCGCTGGCGTCGCCGGTAGAGGCGGCGTGATGAAGGGCATCGTCCTCGCCGGCGGCATGGGCACGCGGCTCTACCCGATCACGCTCGCGGTCTCGAAGCAGCTGCTGCCGGTTTACGACAAGCCGCTCGTCTACTACCCGCTATCGGTGCTGATGCTCGCCGGTATCCGCGACATCCTCGTTATCACCACGCCGCAGGACCAGGCGCAGTTCCGCATGGTGCTGGGCGACGGCAGGGCGTGGGGCGTCTCGCTCAGCTATGCGGTGCAGACCGAGCCGCGCGGCCTCGCCGATGCGTTCATCGTCGGCCGGGAGTTTGTCGGCAATGACCGCGTGGCGCTGGTGCTCGGCGACAACATGTTCTACGGCGCGGGGCTCAGCGAGGTGCTGGGCGCCGCGGCGCGGCGCGAGACCGGCGCCACTGTTTTCGCCTATCAGGTCACCGATCCGCAACGTTACGGCATCGTCGCCTTCGAGCGCGCCGGGCGCGCCACGAGCATCGAGGAAAAGCCGGCAGTGCCGCGCTCCAACTGGGCGGTGACCGGACTTTATTTCTACGACAACAAGGTCGTCGATATCGCCGCCTCGGTGCGGCCGTCGGCGCGCGGCGAGATCGAGATCACCGACGTCAATCGCGTCTATCTCGATGCCGGCGAGCTCGAAGTGCAAAAGCTCGGGCGCGGCTTTGCCTGGTTCGACACCGGCACGCACGACTCGCTGCTCGAAGCGGCCGAATTCGTCCGCACGATCGAGCACCGCCAGGGCTGGAAGATCGCCTGTCTCGAAGAGATCGCCTGGCGCATGGGTTATATCGCCAGCGACGATCTCTTGCGCGAGGCCAGCCGTTTCGACAAGAACGGCTACGGCGCCTATCTCAAAAACGTCCTCACCGAAAACGAATAGCCGCGCTGTTGCGGCGCACCGTTCCGGCGGTGCTACCCTTCCCCAACGGTTCCGATGCGCTAGACTGGCGCGAGACAGCGATGCGGCCGCCCACGGCCGCGCGCTCGGGGAGGGCGATATGCAGGCGGATTACGTGATCATCGGGGCTGGCTCGGCCGGGTGCGTCTTGGCCAACCGGTTGACCGACGACCCAAGCGTCAAGGTGCTGCTGATCGAGGCGGGCGGCAAGGACTGGAACCCGCTGATCCACGTCCCGGCGGGCTTCTTCAAGATGCTCGACCACGACACCTTGACCTGGAAATTCCGCTCCGAGCCCGATCCGGGGCTCAATGGCCGCTCGATCGTCTACACCCGCGGCCGGGTGGTCGGCGGCTCGTCGTCAATCAACGGGCTCATCTACATTCGCGGCCAACCCGAGGATTACGACCACTGGTCGCAACTCGGCAATCGCGGCTGGTCGTGGGACGATTGCCTGCCGTATTTCCGCGCCGCCGAGCGCTGGGAAGGCGGTGAAACCGAGGCGCGCGGCAAGGATGGGCCGCTGTTTACCTCAAAGATGGACCGCTCGCCGATCTGCGCCAGCGTCGTTGAGGCGGGCAGGGAGCTCGGGCTCGAATACCGTGAGGACGTCAATTCCATCACGCCGGGCGCGGCGGAATGCGTCGGCTGGTGCCAGCAGACTCGCGGCGGAAGGCGCCGCGCCAGCGCCGCGCGGACCTATCTCAAGCCAGCGCTGAAACGCGGCAATTTGCAGCTCGTGACCCACGCGCTGGTGCATCGCGTGGTGTTCGACGGTAAGCGCGCGGTCGGCGTCGAGTTCTCGCGCGGCGGCGATCGGGTGGAGCGTGCCGACGCGGCGCGCGAGGTGATCCTGTCGGCCGGGGCGATCGGCTCGCCGCATATCCTGCAGCTGTCCGGGGTGGGCGATCCCGA
>DATJSH010000245.1:0-13734 GCA_035504235.1 Allostellaceae bacterium
AGATAGGCGAGCACCGCCGGCGCAGCGCCGGTGCCGATCAGCCCTTCGGTCTCGAATGCCTGGACGTCGGCCTCGCCCAGCCGTTCCGCCTCGGCGTCGAGCAGCCGGCCGAATGGGCCGCCCAGGCAATAGGGCCGCAGAGCCTGCTTCAAGGTGTTGGCTTGAAGCAGCACCGAGAGACCCGTCAGCGTCCGCTCGGCCATCGGTGCAGACGCGAGCGACGATAGCGCCGACCACAAATGCTCCTTGGCTTCCGGCGTGACGGCGACCTTCTCGCGTTCCAGGATGGCGGCGATCCATTCCGCGGCCCAGGCACGTTCGGCGGCATCGTCGATGCGGGTGAAGGGCTGAAGCGCCACCGGCTCGGCCGCGTCCTCGGACAGAGCGCCGCCGAGATCGTGCCAATCGCCACCCATCGCCAAGGCGGCCGCCCGGATGCTGCCCCCGAAATCGAACGCGAAGACCTGGGCGCGCTCATAGCGGCGGAACTGAAGCGCCATCAGCGCGAGAAGGACGCTTTTGCCTGCGCCGGTCGGGCCGACGATCAGGCAGTGCCCGACATCGCCGACATGCAGACTGAACCGGAACGGCGTCGAGCCCTCGGTCTTGGCAAAGAAGAGCGGTGGCGCCGAGAAATGCTCGTCGCGGTCCGGTCCTGCCCACACTGCCGACAGCGGAATCATATGCGCCAGATTCAGAGTCGAGACCGGCGGCTGGCGCACATTCGCGTAGGGCTGCCCCGGCAACGATCCGAACCACGCTTCGAGCGCGTTGACGCTCTCCACCATGCAGGTGAAGTCGCGGCCCTGGATCACCTTCTCGACGAGGCGCAGCTTCTCATCGGCGGCGCGGGCGTCGTCATCCCAAACGGTCACGGTCGTGGTGACGTAAGCCTCGCCGATCGCGTCGGCCCCCAACTCCTGAAGGGCGAGATCGGCGTCGAGCGCCTTGTTGGCGGCGTCGGTGTCCATCAGCGCCGACGCCTCGTTGGTCATGACCTCCTTCAGAATGGCCATGATGCTCTTGCGCTTGGAAAACCATTGCCGACGGATCTTCACCAGCAACCGCGTCGCATCGGTCTTGTCGAGACAGATGGCGCGTGTCGCCCAGCGATAGGGAAAGGCCAGCCGATTGAGTTCGTCGAGGATGCCGGGATGGGTCGCCGACGGGAAACCCATCACGGTCAGGATGCGGAGATGTGACCTGCCGAGCCGCGGCTCGAAACCGCCGGTCAGCGGCTCGTCGACCAGGATGGCGTCGAGGTACATCGGTATCTCGGGAACACGGACGCGCTGGTGCTTGGTCGAAACGGTCGAGTGCAGGTAGGTCAG
The DNA here is from genome assembly GCA_035504235.1 of Allostellaceae bacterium. Classification (GTDB taxonomy): domain Bacteria; phylum Pseudomonadota; class Alphaproteobacteria; order ATCC43930; family CGMCC-115725; genus DATARH01. Next base: position 1,332 of record DATJSH010000245.1, read on the forward strand.
CGTCTCGGTGTTGTCGAGCCATTCGACCTCGGGCACGAAGCCTTCGACGAGTTGCAGCACGCGGTCGGTGCGGTCGATAAAGGTGCGCAGCACTTCATGCGGATCGATGCCGCGGCGGTCGCTGCCTTCATAAAGCCAGCCCTCGGCCTTGGCCGCATCTTCGGCCGGCGGCAGATGCAGGAAGGTCAGGAAGTAGCGTGACTCGAAATGCGCACCCTCTTCCTCGAATTGCGCCTTGCGCTCGGAATCGACCAGGGCCGAGACGGGATCGGGGAAGCGGCTCTCGGGATAGCGGTTGGCCGGCGCCCGCTGCGCCTCGACGAAGATCGCCCAGCCGGAACCAAGGCGCCGGAGCGCGTTGTTGAGCCGTGCCGTCGTGCCGACCAGCTCGGCCGGCGTGGCGCTGTCGAGATCGGGGCCGCGAAACCGCGCGGTGCGCTGGGTCGAACCGTCCTTGTTCAACACGACGCCGGGCGCGACCAGCGCGGCCCAGGGCAGGAAATCGGCGAGGCCGGCGGGCTTGTTGCGGTATTCGGCGAGGTTCATCATCACCGAACCTCACGCCCCGAAATACGTCGGATAGCGCAGATGCCGACGAACCACGTCGACAAACTGTGCATCACGCTTTGCCGCCCACACCGCCGCGGCGTGACCGATCAACCAGAAAGCGAGACCGGCAATCCACAGCCGCAGGCCCAAACCAAGCGCCGCGGCCAAGGTGCCGTTGAGGATCGCGACCGAGCGCGGCGCGCCGCCGAGAAGAATCTGTTCGGTGAGCGCCCGATGGACCGGCGCCTCGAAACCGGGGACGGGTTCGGCGCCATCCATCAGATCAGCGCCCCGCCGCCGAAATTGAAGAAGGACAGGAAGAAGCTCGATGCAGCGAAGGCGATCGAGAGGCCGAAGACGATCTGGATCAATCGCCGGAAGCCGCCGCTCGTGTCCCCGAATGCGAGCGTGAGACCCGTCACCACGATGATGATGACCGCGATGATCTTGGCGACCGGCCCCTGCACCGAATCCAGGATCTGTTGCAGGGGTTGTTCCCAGGGCATGTTCGATCCGGCCGCATCGGCCGGCGCCGCGAGCATGGCGCTGGTGAGCACAACCGAAGCCGCAACGATGCGGCGACGGGTGCGAACGAGTACATTCATGAACGGTCTCCTGCTTGAGAGAGGGCGTAATCGCCATTGGGGGTGAGCCCATCGACACGGGCGAGTTCGGCGAGGCGCCGTTTGGCGCCGCGGCCGGCGAGGACCGCGACCACATCGATGGTCTCGGCGATCAGCGCCCGCGGCACGGTGATGACGGCTTCCTGGATGAGCTGTTCGAGACGACGGAGCGCGCCCAATGCGGTGCCGGCGTGAATGGTGCCGATCCCGCCGGGATGGCCGGTCCCCCAGGCTTTGAGGAGGTCGAGCGCCTCGCTGCCGCGCACCTCGCCGATCGGGATGCGGTCCGGCCGCAGCCGCAGCGACGACCGCACAAGGTCGGAAAGCGAGGCGACGCCATCCTTGGTGCGCAATGCGACCAGGTTCGGCGCCTTGCACTGAAGCTCGCGGGTGTCTTCGATCAGCACCACGCGATCGGCCGTCTTGGCCACCTCGGCGAGCAGGGCATTGGTCAGTGTGGTCTTGCCGGTCGAGGTGCCGCCGGCGACGAGCACATTGCGCCGCTCCAGCACCGCCGCGCGGAGCACCGCTGCCTGGTCGGCGGCCATGATGCCGACGGCGACGTAATCTTCGAGCGTGAAGACCGCGACGGCGGGTTTGCGGATGGCGAAGGCCGGCCCCGCGACCACGGGCGGCAGCAAACCCTCGAACCGCTCTCCCGTTTCCGGCAGCTCAGCCGAGACGCGCGGCGCGCCAGCATGGACTTCAGCGCCGACATGATGGGCGACCAGGCGAATGATGCGCTCGCCATCCGCAGCCGACAGGCGTTCGCCCGTATCGGTGAGACCATCGCTCAAGCGATCGATCCACAGCCGACCGTCGGGATTGAGCATCACTTCGACGATGGCCGGGTCTTCCAGCCAAGCGACGATGCTGGCGCCGAGCGCCGTGCGCAGCATCCGCGCGCCGCGGGAAATCGCTTCAGCTCGGAAGGGTTGGACCGTCACCGTCATCCCCGTCATTGACCGACCGAACAGGCTCGATCGGCGATCGGGGATAATTAGAAGAGACAGGAATCAGGCCAGCGCAACAACACAATCAGCCCATCGTGCTCTGGCGTGCAAATACAGGGAAACGGCGGAGTTGGTTCACCCACACGACCTGTCACGAAAGCATCCCGGGACACCGCATCCCGCCGATGAGTGGTTCCGTCGTCGAGGAGTAACGAACAGCTCGAGAGGTGGGAGTATGCGAATGTGTGATTTACGGGGCCAATTGCCTTATTCGTCGGCGCCGGTGGACTGCTCTCGCCGTGCCGAGACATCGAGCGACAGCTCACGCGCCAGGCTCTGCCCGGTCTCCATCCGCCGGCCGAGCGATTCCAGAAAGCGCTTGTACCGCTCCCGACCGCTGCTCTGGGCGGCGGTCTCGGCCGTGTCCGGCAGCGGCGGCGTCGCGGTCAGCCAGAAGCGAACGAACATCGCCAGCGCCTCATTGGCGATCTGGATATGGGTCTGAAGCCGATCGAGCTGACGAACCTGGCGATCGAGGCGACGGGCGAGCGTGGCTTCCAGGCGGTCCATGCCGTCGGGCGACAGAAACGAGGTCAGCGCCGCCTCCACCACCACGGCCTGGGACAGGCGCTTGCGTAGGGCATAATCGGCAAGCCGAGCCGACAGCGCCGGTGGCAGACGGAAAGTATGTTTGACCCGCATCACATGTCCATGTCATCGGCGGGATCGAGCGCCGCTTGACGGGCGAGGCCGCTCATCTGACGCCGCAGCTCGGCCGCGCTCACGGCCCTGTCATCCTGACTGTCTTCGCCGAATCCAAACTCCGGCACCGGGTCGGGTTTCGGCGGGACCACTTCCTCGTGCTCGGGCAATCCCGGCTCACGGCGGAGCGTCCCGCTGCCGGAATCATCGTCATCGGGCTTCGGCTTCTTCGGCACGATCGGCGCTTTCGGCTTCTTCTCCTGTTCCACGATCACCACCCGCGGCGGCAGGGGCAATTGGCTCCAATCATCCGGTCGGGTCACGGCCGGGGCCTGCTCCGGCTTTGGTGCTGGAAGCACCCGTTCGACAAAGCGTTGGTCCTCGTAATAGCGCGCCTTCTTCGCGCGGATCGGATGTACGCCGGACACCATGACGATCTCATCAGCGGCGGGGAGCTGCATGATTTCGCCGGGCGTCAGCAGCGGCCGCGCGGTCTCGGAGCGCGATACCATCAGATGGCCGAGCCAGGGCGAGAGGCGGTTGCCCGCATAGTTGCGCATCGCTCGCATTTCCGTCGCCGTCCCAAGCGCGTCGGACACGCGCTTCGCGGTCCGCTCGTCGTTGGTCGCGAAGCTGACGCGGACGTGGCAATTGTCGAGGATCGAATTGTTCTGGCCGTAAGCCTTCTCGATCTGATTGAGGCTCTGGGCGATCAGGAACGCCTTCAACCCGTAGCCTGCCATGAACGCCAAAGCCGACTCGAAGAAATCGAGCCTGCCCAAGGCCGGGAACTCGTCCAGCATCAGCAGCACGCGGTGGCGCCGGTTCTTGGCGTGCAATTCCTCGGTCAGCCGTCGGCCGATCTGATTGAGCACCAGCCTGATCAGCGGCTTGGTCCGCGAGATGTCGGAAGGCGGCACGACGAGGTAGAGCGTCGTGGGTCGCGCCTCTTCCACCAGATCGGCGATGCGCCAGTCGCAGCGGCGCGTCACCTGCGCAATGACCGGATCGCGATAAAGTCCCAGAAACGACATGGCGGTGCTGAGCACGCCCGACCGCTCGTTGTCGGATTTGTTCAACAACTCCCGGGCGGCGCTGGCGACGACGGGATGGGTTCCGGCCTTGCCGAGATGCTGCGTCAGCATCATCGCGCGCAGCGTCGATTCGATCGAGCGCTTCGGGTCGGAGAGGAAGTTGGCGACACCGGCGAGCGTCTTGTCGGGTTCCGCATAGAGGACGTGCAGGATCGAACCGACCAGCAGGCTATGGCTCGTCTTCTCCCAATGATTCCTCTTCTCCAGCGAACCTTCGGGGTCGACCAGCACGTCGGCGACATTTTGCGCGTCGCGCACTTCCCATTCGCCACGGCGGATTTCCAGCAGCGGGTTGAAGGCTGACGATCCCGTATTGGTCGGATCGAACAGCAACACGCGACCGAAGCGGGCGCGAAACCCGGCAGTCAGGCCCCAGTTTTCTCCCTTGATGTCATGGACGATGGCGCTGCCGGGCCAGGTCAGAAGCGACGGCACCACCAAGCCGACGCCCTTGCCGCTGCGGGTCGGGGCGAAGCACAGCACATGCTCCGGCCCATCGTGACGCAGATAGTCGTGGTCCAGCTTGCCCAGCAGCACGCCATCGGGGCCGAGCAACCCGGCCTTGCGGATGTCACGGCGTTCTGCCCAGCACGCCGAGCCGTAGGTCGCGACGTTCTTTGCTTCGCGCGCCCGCCACACCGACATGGCAATGGCGACTGCGATGGCGATGAAGCCACCGGACGCGGCGATATAGGCGCCTTCGACGAAGATGTGCGGCGCATAGGCATCATAGGCGAACCACCACGCATAGAAGGCTGGCGGCAGGTAGAACGGAAACCCCCAGACGACGAACCACGGCTGGCCGAGCTGGGCCTGGAAGCCGAGCTGCCAGGCGGTCCACTCCGTCGCGCCCCAGGTCGTCACCAGCACGATGGCGAAGACGGCGAGAATTTGACCCCAGAGGATTTTCGTCCCGGACATGGCAGTACCTCCAACGGCAAATACCGTGAAGGTCGGGGCACGATCGCATCGGCCGCAAGGCCAGCCACGCCCGGAGTGAATATTCGGCAAGACCTGCGCGCAAATACAGGGACCGGCGGAACGGCGGCGGCTGGAACGGGTGGCTTCGCAAGAGATCGCACCGTCTCGCGCGACCAGCTATGATGAACCGACGCCGAACAGGGGAGCGGAGCACAGCGGTCGGATCAGCGCATAGCGGGAGAGCCCACCATGCCGCTCTATGAGCATATGCCCAGCGATGTCCGCCACACGGTGGATGTGCTTGTCGAAGAGCTGACGCCGGAATCGTGGCCGAACCGATTTCTCGGCCTGATCGGCTGGCTCGGCGAGATGCTTCAGAGCCGGACCAATCCCGATCCGTCGCTCGTATTGCAGCAATGGGCGGGCCTCGTCACCGCCTTCCTGGAGCATCTGTCGCCCGACAGCTCCGTGATGGAATGCCAGGCGCTCATGAGTGTCAGCTTCAACGACGAATGGCGGGCTCAGGCGATCGCTTTGATCGAACGCAACCCGGTCATCGTCGACCGGATGACAGCCGCCTACCCTTCCTGGGCCGACGTTGTCGAAAGCTTGCTTGAGGCTGACGAAAAGCGGCCGATCAAAAAGGCGCCGCAGCGGCGCTCCTGACGGAACGGCCCCGATCCGGCGGCGCACCGTGCGCAAAGGGGCAAAGATGCCGGGCAGAGTTCAGAGTCCGAGGCCACGGCTGCGGCCGAAGCTCCACTCGACCCCGCCGCCCGGCAACATCGTGCCCGAGACATGTTGCCCGAGTTTCTGTTCCAGGGCGGGCCGCCACGGCACGAGCTGGAAGCCCAGCCCGTCATCGATCATGGCGAAGCGGCCGGAGGCTAGCGTCACGCGCTGCCGATAAAGGCCGGTAACATAATCGCCGGGCGCCGACGGCGTGTGAGACAGCCCGGTCTCGGCGGCAAGGTGCGCCGTGACCGCTTCCAGCTCGCGCTGCCGCAGGGTCTCGATCAGCTCGCGCGAGAACACGATCCGGTCGCCCTGGCGGCGCGCGAATCCTTCCTCCACAAGATAATCGGCCCGCCGTGCCATCGCCTCGCGGATGTCGCTGCCGAAGCCGCCGGCGGTCGAGACCGGCTCACGCGCGACAAGCTGACGGTCGAGCCAGGTCGCGCCCGGCGCCGTGACCTGCGCCTCCAGCGGCAGGTCCGACCGCGTGACGAGCGAAAGCCGTTGCCGGCCGCGTGCATCTTCCCAGGATCGCAGCTCGACGATCGCGCCCGGCTTGGCGTCGCCGGTCATCTCCAGATCCTCGAACCGCAGATGATGGGTGCGGCCATCGGCACCATCGACGACGGCATAGGCATCGCCGCGCAGCTCGTCATAGAGGCCGCGCTCGACCAGCTTGCCCAGCACCGGGTCCGATACCTCATCGCCATGGATCGCGAACCGCGCCACGTCCGGCGGCCGATCCCCGGTCGCCATCGCGCGGTGCATGGTCTTGATGATGTCGCCGCGGATCGACAGGTCGCGCAGGGTCTTCTCGAGATCGGGTTTGACGCTCCAGCATGCTGGTCCCTCCGGCTCGGCCAGGCCCATGCGTTCGAGCTTCATCGCCCGACCGACCAGCAGCCGGCGCAGCTCGGGATCGGGGCCGGCCGCGTTGGGTCGGAGATCGGCGATTCCACCTCCTTCATCGGCGACTTCGCGCAACGCGCGATCGAGCCGTGTCCACCGCTCGGCTTCAACCTCCCTGCGCAAGGCGGTGTCGATCTCGCGCTTGCTCCGTGGACCGAGTTCCAGCGTGACGCGCTCCTCGGCCCGGTCGCGCAGACCGCGGCTGATATAGTCGCGGCTGATGACCAGATCGCGCCAGTCGTCGGCCCGGCCACGCACCAGGATATGGACATGCGGGTTGTCGGTGTTCCAATGATCGACGGCGATCCAATCGAGGCGCGTGCCGAGGTCGCGTTCCGCATCGGCCATCAGCTCGCGGGTGAAGGCCCGCAGGTCCGCCATCTCGCCGGCATCCTCGGGCGAGACGATGAAGCGGAAATGGTGCCGGTCCTCTTCGCAGCGCCCGGCGAACGCCTTGTCGTCGGCCGCATCCGATTCGGCATCGAACATGTGCGCCCGCGACCCATCGCGGGTGACGCCCTCGCGTTCGAGATAGCCGATATGGCGGGCCAACGGCGCCGCGCGGAATTTCGCGCCGGCATGGCGCACCACCCGCGCCTTGATGACGACGCGCCGCCCCGGCGTGCGCAGCGACCGCGCGATCGAGGCCGCGCGGCCGCGGCCGAAACGGGAGCCGCCGCCGGCGGAACGGCGTGCGCCGAAACCGCGCCCGGTATGCCCGGCCTTCCTCGCCGCCCGCATGACCTGGCCGACAAAACTCTTGGCCTCGCCGCTCCGGCTTCGGCGGATGCGGCCCGGCCGGATGCGGAAATCATCGTCGCGGCCGCTCATTGCCGGCCTCGCCGGCGCCGGCCCCAGGGCGACGGCGCTCCGATGATTGATGTGATTATGGTTTCCGAGGCGAGCGCCGGCTTGCCGGGCCGAGGCGCGGCGCAAAAACCTTCGCCCAACCAACCACATGCACCCCGGCCGACGGCGGTGCTTTTATCTGGCGATCGGCTGGTCGGGTGCCAGGTCTCCCCCCGCCCCACCGCCAAACCTGCGCGACACCCCGCCGGAACGCGACAACCTGCGACAGCGCTCATCGCGGTCGCCCCTGCGGTATGATGCGGACGAACAAGCCATCCGATAACGGCGCCAGCGCCGTCACGTCGGCAAGACCGGCGCTGATCGACGACGATTCCGGCGATCGGTCAACCACGGCGGCGACGGATTTCTTGTCGCCGGTCGTGCGGCTCACGATGCGCGCGACAAACAACGGTGCGCGTGTCCAGGCGAGCGGATCGGGCGCCGTCGCGATGCGCGCGGCCTGCACGCCGGCGATCAGCGGAGCGAGCCGCGCGAGGTAGAGCCGCGTCTCTTCGGGCAGCGGCCGGCCAGTCGCAAGGTGGTCCTCGTATCGGCCGGGACCGGCATTGTAGGCAGCGAGGAAACCCGCCGAACCATAGCGATCGTACATCTCGCGCAGGTAGGCGGCACCCGCCATGATGTTGTCGCGCGGCTGGAACGGATCGGCGCCCAGACCGTAGGACCGGCGCAGCCGAGCATAGGTGTCGGGCATGATCTGCATGAGACCGATGGCGCCCTTGGGCGACACCGCCCGCGGATCGCCGGCGCTTTCGGCCGCCATGACGAAGCGCAGCCACAGCGCCGGTACACCGAAGCGCTGCGCGGCTTCCTTGATGAACGGTCCGAACGGATCGATCCCGGCCGAAGCGCTGGATGACGGTGCCGCCGATGTCGTCTGCGCGACCGCCGGTGAGACGACGCCCGTGCCCATGACGATGGCGACAAGCGTCACGACGCCGACCACCCACCCGACACGCGGCCAGCTTGCCAGCGTGCTCGCGGCCGTCCAGGGCAAGGCGCCGAGGCGCCGGCCTGACGGCCGCCCTGGACCGCCGCTGCGCGCGCCGGCCGCGCGGATTGCGGTCGGGACGGAGGAATGGTGCGGCCTGCGGTCGAACAGAGGAATGTCGGGTTGATCGCAAACGGGCGGCACGGTCACGGCTCCTTGGGAAGCCAGAGCGGCGTCGCCCGGCCGATGATGCTGCTCACGGGAAGCGGTCCGAAGTAGCGGCCGTCGAGGCTGTCCGGGCGCGCGGCATTCATGAGGAAGACCTGGCTCGGGCGAAGCCGGTGGCAGCCTTGCCAGACCGGCAGCGGCCGGCCGGAATGGTCGCGGTCCTGCGCCAAGGCGAGTGCCTTGCCGTCGACGCTGACGGTATCGCCATGCCGGCAGACGGTCTGCCCGCCGAGCGCGGCGATCGGTTTGACGAGCGGCACGCCTTCCGGCAGCGAGCGGCGCGCAGCGAGCCAGGCAGCGAGTGGTGCCGGCAGGCGGGCGACGACGATGGCGCCGACATGCAGCCTGCCCGGCCGATGCACGGCGTAGAGGCCGATCGGCACGCTGGCGCTGGCGTTCCACAGCAGCACCAGGGGCGATGGAACGACGGCCGGCAGCAGCAGCAGCGCTATTGCCGCGCCGGCGACCGATGCCCAGAACGCGCGGCGGGTCATCGCGTCACCCGCTGCCGCATCAGCCAGGCGGTGTGCTGGGTGTTGGAATAGGCGCGCGGCGTGTCGCCGACGGTCAGGCGGTTGTGGACGTGCCGCCAGTAATCGTGCGAGGCATCGGCGGCGTCGATGCCGATGGATTCGACCGCATCGATCACGCGCAGCACACGCTCGACCTTGGGCCAGCCGTTGAGGCGCAACAGGATGTCGCCACCGGGTCGGACGAAGGGGAGCGTCTGATATGGCTCGCCGACCGCGACGGCGCGCACGATGTCGATGCGGGAGACCACCGTGCCGTAATCGTTCGATGCCCAGCGGACGAAAGCGAAGATGCTGCCGGGCGCGAAGCTCAGCACCCGCCGGCGGCGATCGAGGATCGTCTCCTCAACATCGCGGCCGAACCTGATCCAGTGCTCGATCCGTTTTTCGAGCCAGGTCAGTTCGACATGCGTCAGAGCGTTGGCCCGCTCGCCGTTTGGCAAGCGGCCGGCATACGCGCCGTCTTTCATGGCGCATCTCCATCGTTCTCGGGAAATTCCCGCGCGAGCAGCGCGCGCAGCATCTCGGCGACGGTGATCCCGCGCCGGAATGCGGCGACCTTGATGCGGCCACGCAGGGCGGGCGTGATGTCGATCGTCAGTCGCGCGGTGAAGGCAGCGTCGCCCTCCGGCGGCGGGGCGGAGGATTTCTGATCTTTGACCCAGCTTTCGGCGTCGCTCGGGCGGTGGATGAAACGCCGCTTCGACGTGGGTTGCGTCATGGCGCCGCTCCCGCATGGAAGGCGAGCAATGCGGCGATGCGGTTCCGCGCGCGCTCGGCCATGTCGGGGTCGATCTCGCAGCCGAGATAGCGGCGGCCGGCGAGCCGACAGGCTTCGCCGACCGCGCCCGATCCGGCGAACCAATCGCCGACCAGCCCGCCCGGCGGGCAGCTTGTGCGGATGAGGATTTCGATCAGGGCGGACGGCTTTTCGGTCGGGTGGATCGCGCGGCCGTGGCTATTGCGCGCATAGACCACGGAGCGCATCAGGCGCGGCCCGCCGTCTTCGCTGACGTAATGCCCGGCCTCGATGTGGCCGGTATGCGGCGGCCGCTTCTTCCGCCGCACGGCCCGCGCGGTCGCGTCCGGTGTCGTCTGGACGTCGTTGTAGATGCTGCGCCAGGACGCATCGGCGCGATAGAACTGCGCGACCAGCTCATGCACGCGCTTGAAGCGATCGGCATGAAAGCTGCTGCCGTTCTGCTTCTCCCAGACGATCTCCTGCGCATATCTCCAACCGGCGGCATCGAAGGCCGCGGCCGTCGCCATGAAGCAACGGAGCGAGCCGAACACCCACATCGACCCGGATGGCCCGAGTGCCGCACGGGCGAGCGGCAACCAGCCATTGACACGCCGATCCCAGGCGAGCGAGGTGTCGCCATAAGGGGGATCGGCGATGATCAGCGCGTAAGGACCGTGTTCAGGCATGACGACACGGCAATCGCCGGTGAGGACCGTCATGGCGCGATCCGCTCGATTTCGGTGGCGAGCGCGGCGATCTCCCGCGCCGCGGAACTGTCGGGGGCGATGTCGGTCGCAAGGCGTCCAGTCCGCGCGGCGTCGGCGAAGACGACGCGCTGACCGATGCGCGTTGCCAGCAGCGGGGGATCGTGATCGGCCAGCGCTGCGGCGGTCTCGCGAGCGATGACCGTGCGCGCGGCACAGCGATTGAGCACGAAGCGCGCGACGAGCTGCGGGCAGAAGATGCGCGCCTCGTCGAGCAGCTTCAGCATCTCGCCCGAGGCCCAGCCATCGAACGGCGAGGGTTGGGCGGGGATCAACACGATATCGGCGGCGAGCAGCGCCGACCGCATCAGGGCAGCGACGCGCGGCGGCCCATCGATGACGATATGATCGGCGTGGCGCGCGAGGTCGGGTGCTTCGCGATGCAGCGTATCGCGGGCCAGGCCGATGATGCCGAAGAGACGGGGCAATCCTTCCCGTGCCCGCTGCTCGGACCAGTCGAGGGCCGAGCCTTGCGGATCGGCGTCGATGACGATGACGCGCTTGCCGTGCAGCGCCCATTGCCCGGCGATGTGCAAAGCCAAGGTGGTCTTGCCGACGCCGCCTTTCTGATTGAGAAGCGCCAGGATCATGGCGTCTCTCCATCATCGGGATCGGAAAACTCGTCGCTGTCCGTAAATCCGCCTTTACGGAAAGCCGTCGTCAGTCGATGTCTTGGTTGCGCGTTTCCTTCATTGCCGAAATTCGGAAACTGGACGGGGTTATCCCCAAATCCTCGTCGCCCATCTTCTATAGATTTAGAGTCTTCTTTAGACTCTTTAGAGTCGCCGGTTTCGGAAGCCGGCCAAAGCGTTAGCTGCGATCCCTGCGCCCGAAATACCGAGAGGGCTGCGCCCGGAATACCGTTATCGGTTGCGCCCGAAATACCGATACCGGCACATCTTCTCCGCCGTTTATCCACAGGCGTGCCCGCACCGCCGATCTGCTGCGGCGCCGGCCGCATGACGACGATCTCGGCAGCGTCGGGAGAGCGCTCCAGGCCGAGCGCATATCCCGGCAAGGGCTGGCGGCGGACGATGGCGCGGATGTCGAGCGCGAAATCGGAGAAGCGCGCCTGGCTGGCGCTTTTGGCGTGCAGGTGGCGCAACTCGAAGCGCCAGCCCTCGGGTTGCCGGCCGGCGTGTTTGCGCGCCACGCGATAGAGCCAGCGCTCGATACCGCCGGTCAGCCGGAAATAGGCCGGGTCGATCGCCAGGACGAGGCGACGGTCGATGACGCCCTGATAGAACCAGTCGGGCAGGACGAACTCCATGCCCTCGACGCGCCCCGAGAGTGTGGCCAGTTCCTCCCATTCGTTGATCCAGGAGAATTGCTGCCGCCGCCAATGCTCGCCGTGGCGGATGGTGGTGCGGATCACGGTCGATTGCAGGCGCGTCAGCGCGCCTTTCAGCAGCCGATAGTTCCGGTTGCCGGTGTCGCGGCCGATCGCGGTGAGAAGCTGGTAGGGCGTGAAGCGGAAGAAGCGCGAGGTCGAGAGGCCGCGATCCTGGGCGGCGAGGATCTGGCTTGCCGCCCAGATCAGCACGTCGGCATCCCAGATGGTCGCCATACCGTGCTCGGGAACGGCATAGACCTGCACTTCGGTGGTGCCGGCCTTGTAGAGGATCGGCTGCACGCGCTTCATTTTTGCGAGGGAGAAGAAAGGGCGCTCCATGAGGTCGCGCTGGTCGCGGGGCGGCACGTCGCCGGCGAGCGCCGCGAACGGGTCGAGGCTCGCCCGCTCATTCCGTCGCCGCTGTGTCGGTTCGCCGGCCATTGCCTTGCCGCGTCAGCGCCGGGCCGCGCGCTGCGGCGCGTCGCGCCTTTTGGCCGGATAGACGGTGCTGCGGCCGGGATC
>DATJSH010000246.1:0-40235 GCA_035504235.1 Allostellaceae bacterium
GATGCGCGCGCCGTCGGGGCAGAGGCGCTCTAGCTGCAGCGACGGATCGAGCAGCTCGAACGCCAGCAACGCCGCGTCGAGCCCGGCAAGCACGCCCCGCTGGCGCGCCGCGATGACCGCGTCGATGCGTGCATCGGCCGGCACGACGGCGTCGCTGGTGATGTCGCCGGCGCGGCCGAGATCCTCGGCGAGCGCGGCGCGGACGATCGGTTCGACCAGCAGACGAATCATCGCCCTCACCCCAATTCCAGCATGCGCTCGACGGCGCGGCGGGCCGGCGCGGCGATCTCGGCGGGCACGGTCACCTCATGCGTCATCGTTTCGAGCGCGCCGCGGATATTGCCGAGCGTGATGCGCTTCATATGCGGACAGAGGTTGCACGGCCGCACGAAGTCGAGATCCGGGTACTGCAGCGCGACGTTGTCGCTCATCGAGCATTCCGTCAGCAGGACTACTCGCGCCGGCCGCTTCAGCCCGACATAATCGGCCATCGCCGCGGTCGAGCCGGTGAAGTCGCATGCGGCGACAACTTCGGGCGGGCATTCGGGATGGGCCAGCACCGTGACGCCGGGATAGTTCGCCCGCATCTCCTTGATATCACCGACCGTAAAGCGCTCATGCACCTCGCAATGCCCCTTCCAGGCGATGATCTTGACCGCGGTCTGGGCCGCGATATTGCGCGCCAGATACTCGTCCGGGATCATGATGACCGACGGCGCGCCGAGCGCCTCGACGATCTTCTTGGCATTGCCCGAGGTGCAGCAGACATCGCTCTCGGCCTTCACCGCCGCCGAGGTGTTGACATAGGTCACGATCGGGACGCCCGGATGTTTGGCGCGCAGCAGCCGAACGTCCTCGGCGGTGATCGACTCGGCGAGCGAGCAACCGGCCTTCATGTCCGGGATCAGCACCGTCTTCTCAGGGTTCAGCAGCTTTGCCGTCTCGGCCATGAAATGGACGCCGGCCAGCACGATCACATCGGCGTCGGTGCGCGCCGCCTCGCGCGCCAGCGCCAGGCTGTCGCCGACGATGTCCGCGACCGTGTGGAAGATGTCGGGCGTCTGGTAATTATGCGCGAGGATCACCGCGTTACGCTCGCGCTTCAACTTGAGAATCGCGGCGATGTCCTCGGCCAGCGCCGGCCACTCGACCTCCGGTACGTGGCGCTCGACCCGGCGGTAGAGCTCGGGCAGCGGCAGGCCCGGGCGATGGCGCGGCGTGAAGGTGGCGATATCAAGCACGGCTCCTCCTCCTCTTTATACTCATTATGAGCATTTTATGGGTCTGGAAAAGCCGGACGGAAGCAACCGCCGTCCGGCTTCATCGGGTTATACTAGATATGAGAATAAGTGGTCGTTAGCCGACGTCAAGTCCTCTTTTACGAGATTGTCACGCGTCTGCCGGCACGCAGCCGCAACCCTGGCGCGGGTCTCTCGAGCGCCACCTCGCGGCGAAAGCGCACGAGCCGCGCGGGGCGTCCGCCGGTCGCCGCGGTGATCTCGCCGGTCTCCTCGACAAGTCCCTGCTGCTCGACAAGGCGGCGGAAATTCTGCTTGTGCAGCCTAACGCCGGAAAGCGCCTCGACGGTCTTTTGCAACTGCGAGAGCGTGAAGGCGGGCGGCATCAGCTCGAACACCACCGGCCGATACTTGATCTTGCCCCGCAGGCGACCGACCGCGGTTGCCAGGATGCGGCGATGATCGACCGCCATCGCGACACCCGCGCCATCCGCCTCGTCCATCGCCAGCCCGCGATCGCGCGCCGCCTCGAAGACGATGCCTGCCTCGTACAGCAGCTCATAGCGTTCGAGCACGAGTTCCTCGTTCCACGACGCCGCCTGGAGGCCGAAGGCCACCTGAATGCGCACCTCGCGCAGCCGCGCCTCGGCCTCGGGCGCCGCGGCGGCCCATCGCGCAAGCGACGTCTCGATGCCGGCCAGCATCGGCGGCCGGCCGTCGCGCCAATCCTCCCACGGAAAATAGCGGTACCAGCTTTGCCACACCGCCTCCGCCGAGCCGCCAGCGGCGATCCCTGCCCGCATCTCGCGCACCAGCGCGAGATAGGCGACGGTCAGCGCTGGATTGGCTTCGGGCGACGCGCCAACCAGCCGGTCCCGGTCGCCGAACGTGTAGAGCTGCTCGACATAACCAAGGCGCTGACTGGTCTGCCGCTCGACCCAGTTCCTCAGGCCGAGCTCCAGGGTGCGGTGCTCCGCCTCCAAGGGCCCCGCCGGGAGCGCCTCCACCGGCTCGCCGTCGGGCGACGAATGGCGGATCGTCAGCACGCGCGGCTCGTGCTCGCTGGCGGCGACGATGACGGCCGAAAGCCCGATCGACAGCGCCCGCGGCGACAACGGCGCGCCGCTTCCGGAAACCGGCAGGCTCCCGCCGGGCCGCCGCCTGATCGCCGCTACCGCACTGCCGCTCATGCCCGCGAGCCGCCCCGCATCACCGTTGCTCTGGGCTATTCTAGCACAGGTGCTGGCGGCGCAGCGCCGACGCGGCCATGCCGGAAGGAATCGCGCTAGCCTGCGGTGATGTGGCTGCGAAAGGTCAGCGGGTCGGCGATGTAATAGATCGGCTCGAATGTCGAGCCCGTGCCGCGCAGCACCACTGTCCCGTAGCCGAAGATGCGGCCGAGCAGCGGCTGATCGACATCGACGCTTTCCACCTTGCTGCGGTTCATCTCGAGCGTGTGCCGCGAGAACAGCCCCGTCTTGTAGATGACCCGCCGGTCGGTGACCGCGAACTCGGTCGTGATGCGCCGCAGCCAAGCCTTGAACGCCGACGCGATCGCCATCAGCGCGAAAAAGCACGCGACAACGACAATGGCGGTGGCGATGATCGGCTCACTCGGATGATAGGCCGCCTCGGCGATGAGAATGACGATCGCCACCGCCAGAAGACCGATCGCGTGCAGGAAGATGAGCCAATGCAGATGCGCCTGATGCGCCACGGTCTCGCCGGGCTGGAGGACGCGTTGGACATATTTCATCGGGCGGGACTTTATCCTCCCTGATCATGCGAAATCCGTCCGCCGTTCCGAAATCGGGGCGGCGGCGCGGCCAACGTTGATGCGGCGATCAAACTCGCTCAACTCAATCAAAACAGCAATCGCGGCAATTTGTGTCTTTACTTGCCGGTGCGGAAACTAATCGTTGCCCCGCGGCCGCCCCGGGGCTGCGGGAGGCGACGTTCGAACACCCGCTCATGGACACCCTGCCGCTCAAGCTTACCGTGACGCCGCTGCTGATCCTCGCGGCGAGCCTCGCCAGCCGGCGCTGGGGCGAGATCGTCGGCGGCTGGTTTGTCGGCCTGCCGCTGACCTCGGCGCCGGTGTGCTTCTTTCTAGCGCTCGACCAGGGAGCGGATTTCGCGGCCGCGGCGAGCCTCGGCTGCCTCGCAGGCGCGGCGTCCGAAGCCGGGTTCGGCCTTGTTTACAGCATCGTCGCGCGGCATTTCGGCTGGCCGCTCACGCTGACCGCCGCAAGCTTCGGCTTTGCCCTGTGCGGCTTCGGGTTTGCGAAGGCGGCGCTACCGCTGTGGCCGTTGGTCGCGGCGGCCTGCGCTTCGCTCGCGGCGGCGCTTATGCTGATGCCGCAACTCGGCGACGAGCGGACAACCCTGGCCCGGCGGCCGCGCTGGGATATCCCGGCACGCATGATCGTGGCGACGGCGCTGGTGCTCGGCTTGACGGCGCTGGCGCCCTATGTCGGCGCGCGCCTTAGCGGCCTGTTCGCCACCTACCCGGTCTTTGCCGCCGTGCTTGCCGCGTTCAGCCATCGCGGGCGCGGCCCGGCGGCGGCGATCCAGGTGTTGCGCGGCCTGTTGATCGGGCTCTTTGCCTTCACCGGCTTTTTCGCGCTGTTGGCGTCGACCCTCGAGCGGGTCGGCATTGCCGCGTCGTTTACCGCGGCGATATTCCTCGCGCTGGCGATCCAGGGCGGCTCGCTCTGGCTGCTGCGCCGAGGGTAATGGGCCACGCTAGCCCTCTGCCAGGATCACCCGGCCTGTCGAATTGGCGAGGCGGATTTTCAGCGCCTCCTGATACTCGGGCGAGTTGTACCAGCGTTTCGCGGCCGCGGTGTCGGGGAACTCGATGACGACGACGCGCGCCGGCTCCTGCGTCCCTTCGATCAGCTCCGCCTTGCCGCCGCGCACGACGAACTTGCCGCCGTATTGCGCGACGCTCGCGCCGGCAAGCGGCCGGTAGGTCTCGTAACCCGCGGGATTGGTGACCTCGACTTCGGCGATGATGTAAGCCGGCATCCTGCCCTCCTTTTTAAACCGTGCGCATATTGAGGCGGCGTTGTCTGCGGCGAAAGCCTCTGGCATGCTTCATGACAGCGCCGCGATGGCGGCGCTGCGGGCGATTGGGGGCGGCATGGAAATCGGGACGCGGAACGGCAAGCCGATTGCACAGCCGTCCTGGCCCGAGCCGCGCAGCCTGCACAACGGCGGGCGGCTGCCGCTGCGGCAGTTCTTCACCGCCGGTCCGGTCGCCTGCCCTTATGTCGCCGGACGCGCCGAGCGCAAGCTGATCGTCGAGCTGACGGGCGCCGCCGCGGCCGATTTCTACGACGAGCTGTCGCGCGCCGGATTTCGCCGCAGCCAGGGCTTCGCCTATCGCCCGGCCTGCCCGCAATGCACCGCCTGCGTGCCGGTGCGGATCGCGGTCGACGACTTTGTCCACAGCCGCTCGACGCGGCGGGTGCGCAACGCCAACCGCGGTCTTAGCGGACGTCTCGTCGCGGCGCGGGCGACCCCCGAGCATTTCCAGCTTTTTGTCGCCTACCAGCGGTCACGCCACCGCGACAGCGACATGGCGGCGATGACCTACGCCGATTATCGCAGCATGGTCGAGGATACGCCGCTGCGCACAATAATCGCCGAGTTCCGCGACGCGGCCGGCATGCTGGTCGGCGCCTCGCTGATCGACCGGCTCGATGACGGGGTTTCGGCAGTCTACAGCTTTTACGACCCCTCCCTCGACAAGCGCAGCCTCGGCACCTGGAGCATTTTGTGGCTCGTCGAGGAATGCCGCCGCCAAGGCTTGCCCTATGTCTATCTCGGCTACTGGATCGGCGAGAGCCCGAAGATGGCCTACAAGGCCCGCTTCCCGGCGATCGAGCACCTGTCGGCTTCGGGCTGGGCGCCGCTCTAACGTTGTCATTGCGAGCATAGCGAAGCGTTCCTCGTAATGACGAAGGTCCGGCGATGACCATCGGTCTGCTGCAATCCGTGCTGTTCGCCGACATGTTCGGCACCGAGAAAATGCGCGACGCCTTGGGCGACCTCGCGTTCATCCGCAATTGCGTCGTCGTCGAGGCGGCGTTGGCGCGGGCGCAAGGGCGGCTCGGCATCATCCCGGCGGAGGCCGCAACAGCGATCAGCAAAGCAGCCGACGCCATTCTCGCCGACCGCGAGCCGCTCGACCTCGCGCGCCTCAAGCGCGAGACCGAGAATGTCGGCTTCCCGATCCTGCCGCTGGTGCGGCAGCTCTCCGAGAAGGCCGGCGAGGCGGGCCGCTATCTGCATTGGGGCGCGACGACCCAGGATATCGTCGACAGCGCCGTGGTGCTGCAGATCCGCGACGGGTTGAAGCTGGTCGAGGACGATTTGACCATCTTGCGCAGCCATCTCGCGGCGCTTGCAAAGAAACATCGCGACACGCCGATGCCCGGGCGCACCTTTTTCCAGCAGGCGCTGCCGATCACCTTCGGGTACAAGGCGGCGGTTTGGCTGTCGTCGTTCGACCGCCACGCCGAGCGCCTCGCGGAATTGAAAAAGCGCGTGCTGATCGCCGAATTCGGCGGCGCTGTCGGCACGCTCGCCTCGCTCGGCAGCGGCGCAGAGGCGCTGCGCACCGTGGGCGAACTGGCGCGCGAATTGGGGCTCGGCGAGCCGGCGATCACCTGGCACGTCGCGCGCGACACGATCGCCGAGACGGTGCAATTCCTGGCGCTTGTCGGCGGCAGCCTCGCGAAGATCGCCGACGATGTGATGCTGATGTCGGCGACCGAGTTTGGCGAAGCCTCGGAGCCGTTTGCCGAGGGGCGCGGCTCGTCATCGACGATGCCGCAAAAGCGCAACCCGATTTCGTGCGGCATCATCGTCGCCGCGGCGCGCGCGCTGCGCCAACAGGCGGGCTTGGCGCTCGATGCGATGGTCAACAGCTTCGAGCGCAACGCCGCCGCCTGGCACCTCGAATGGATCGCCGTGCCGGAGGCTTTCGGCTATGCGGCCGGCGCGCTCAGCCAGACGATCTTCCTTGCCGGCGGGCTCATCGTCGATCAGAAGGGGATGGCGAAGAACCTCGCCCTCACCCACGGGCTCATCGTCGCCGAAGCGGTGATGATGGGCCTCGCGCCGCATATTGGACGCAACGAGGCGCATCACCTCGTGTCCGACGCGTGCCGCGCGGCGATCGAGAGCGAGCGGCCGCTCTACGATGTGCTCCTGGAGACCGAAGAAGTCGCCGGGCCGATCGGCGCCGAGAAGCTCCAGGCGCTGACCGACCCAGCGAACTACCTCGGGGCCGCGCAGGCGATGGTCGATCGCGTGCTGGGCGGCAGGTGACGGTCAATCGAAGGTCGCGCGCGTCACGTCATTCTTGCGGTCGTAGTGGATCGTGATCTTCTCGACCGTGCAGAGGTCGATCTCGCTCCACACCGCGTTGGAATCGTCGTCGCTATAGGTGACCTTGAGGTCCCATTTGCAGGTATGCACCTTGGGGCTGAAATGGACGTTGACCGTCTGGCCGTCCGACAGGACGTCCTGGCCTAGAATATCGTCGCCCCAATCGTCGGCCTTTGACGGCGAGACATAGAGCGCTTTCAGTTCGTAACCAGTAGAATTCACCAGCTTGAAGTCCTGCTTGGCGTCATCCGCGAGAACCGGCGAAATCGTCGCGATAACGAGCGCGGCGGCGATCAAGAAGCTCCGCATTTAAATTCCCCTGATAGATTCATCAAATATGCGAATATCGGACAACCTATCCGCCCGTCAAGCTCGTGCGTCGCTTTTTGCAGCGGTCGTGGTTCCTGCCCCAGCTGTGCGCCCGGGAAGGGTCGATCACCATCGCGTTATGGCTCGGCGAGCTTCGCGGCCAAGGCGCCGCCCGCCGCGCCATAGCGGTCGCGTGCGGCGGGTCACTGGCCAAGCTGAAATTCCGCACATCGCCCGCAAACGCGCCATCGGCCATCGACGCGGCGGCGATGAGAGGCAATATATTGCGATGACGCTGCGGCGGCCCATCATATCCCCCCAGGCTGGACATCCGGCGTGCCATGCGTGCTACTGGCTGGCTCGGAGACCTCCAGACGCCGCCTTTGGATGCGTCTACCGACCGAGCGGGCGGGGATGAGCGGCGAAATCGCGATAGCGCGTTCGGTCGCCGAGCTGCGCCGCCAGCTCGGCGTGTGGCGAACGCAAGGCCAGCGTGTCGGGCTGGTGCCGACAATGGGCGCGTTGCATGCCGGGCATTTGGCGCTGGTCGCCGCGGCACAGGCGCAATGCCGGCGCGTCGTCGCGTCGATCTTTGTGAACCCCAGGCAATTTGGCCCGCGCGAGGATTTCGCGGCGTATCCGCGACCCGAGGCGGACGATCTGGCGAAGCTGGCCGCGGCCAAGATCGACCTCGTGTGGATGCCGTCAGTCGAGGAGATGTACCCGGACGGGTTCGCCACGACGATCAGTCTCGGCGGCCCGGCAGAGCCGCTGGAAGGCGCGCATCGGCCGGGCCATTTCAACGGGGTCGCGACCGTCGTCTGCAAGCTGCTGACCCAGGTGGCGCCCGACGCCGCGTTTTTCGGCGAAAAGGACTATCAGCAGCTGCTGGTCGTGCGCCGCATGGCGCGCGACCTCAACCTGTCGGTTGACATCGTCGGCGTGCCGACGGTGCGCGAGCCAGACGGGCTCGCGCTGTCGTCGCGCAACGTCTATCTGTCGGCCGACGAGCGCCGCCTCGCGCCGCGGCTTCACCGCGCGATGCACGAGGCGGCGGCGGCGATCGCACAGGGAACGCCGCCTGCTTCTGCCCTCGCGCGAGCGATCCTGGCGCTCGGCGAAGCCGGCTTCCAGGTCGAATATCTCGAGCTGCGCGACGCCGACACGCTGGCGCCGATGGATGCGCTCGCAAAGCCGGCGCGGCTCCTTGCTGCCGCGCATCTCGGCCGCACCCGGCTCATCGACAACATCGAAGTCAAACAGGAAGGCTAAGAGCCTGGACGACGGCTTCTTTGTATATCCAGCTCGCCCGCGGCTTTTGCACTCCTGCGCGATCGAGCGTAGCCGTGCGCGTACCGAATTCCCCACGCGGATTGCGGCGAAAGTCTCCGACCTCGACACGCGGCAGGCTACCGCCACAGCCGATCGCTAGCGATCCGGGCGCCTGCGGCGAGCGCGGCGAGCTTGGCCCAGGCGATCGACGGCACCACCATGTTCTGCTGTGCGGCAAAGGTGGCAAAACCGCAATCGGTGCCGGCGACGACCCGCTCGCGGCCGACCAGCCGCGCGTAATTCTCGATCCGCTGGGCGACGAGCTTGGGGTGCTCGACAAAGTTCGTCGTGGAGTCGATGCAGCCCGGCATCAGGATCAAATCCTCCGGTATCTTTTTCTCCCGCAGCTCTTCCCATTCATGCGCGTGGCGCGGGTTGGCGGCTTCGAAGAGGATCGCCTGCGGCCGCGCCTTCTTCGCCACGTCGAACACCTTGGCGAGCGGGATGTCGTGCGTGTGCGGGCCTTCGTAATTGCCCCAACAGATGTGCAGCCGCATGGCCTCGCGCGGGATGTTTTGCGTCGCATGGTTGACCGCCGCGATGTTGCGCTCGGCGATCTTCAGGAACTCGGCGTCGGAGAGGTGCTGGTATTGGTTGTGCCGCGCCGAGCCGAGATCGGGCGCGTCGATCTGCAGGATGAACCCGGCTTTGTGGATCGCCTCGTATTCCTCCTTCAGCGCGTCGGCGAGCGCCTCGACATACTTCTCCTCGTCTTTGTAGAAGCGGTCGGGGACGAACTTGGTCAGCACCCCGGGCGACGCGGCATTCATGAACGCCTCGCCCGGCCTCTCGGCGGCGACCGCGCTCTTGAGATTGGCGATGTCGGCCTCGACCGGCGCGCGGTTCTCGTAGCGCACCGGGCCGGTGCAGGACGGCACCGCGGCGGCGGCGAACCACGACGTGCCGCCGCGCTGCGCGCGCAGCCGCTCCATAAAATCGGGGTGGTCGAGAATGTCGCGATGGGCCGCGGTCTGCGGTGGCGCCGAGTGCTCGGCTCCGGCGGCCGAGCCGATGCCCGACAGGCGATGCCGCACATAAAATGTGTAGCTGACCTTGCTCTGCTCGCCGTCGCAGATGCTGTCGATCCCGGCCGCGATCTGCTTCCTGACGACCTCGCGCACCGCCTCGCTGAGCTTCACCGCGAACGCGGCCTCATCGACGCTCTCGCCGACCTCGCGCGCCATGACCTGGGCCAGCACCTCGGGCTGGCGCGGCAGGCTGCCGACATGCGTCGTGAGGATGCGATCGGTGCTGGTCTTCATCGTCTCGGCTCCCTCTGGCGGCGCGTGGCATCGCCCTGCCGCCGCAGTTTATCCGAACGGCTTTCAGTGCGGGATGGGCGGCAGCGCGGCATCGGTCGAAAACCGGTAGATCGTCGTCGAGTGGAACTCCTGCCCCGGCTTCAGCTCGGTGCTCGGAAAGTTCGGCTTGTTGGGACTGTCGGGGAAATGCTGGGTCTCCAACGTGAAACCGTCGGTCTGGCGGTAGGTCGTCCCCGCCGATCCGATGATCGAGCCGTTGAGCCCATTGCCGGTATAGACCTGCATCCCCGGTTCGGTCGTCAGGCAGTCGACCACCCGGCCGGTATGCGGGTCGTAGGCCCGCGCGGCAAATGTCGGGCCATCGCCCGAACCCTTGTTCAAGACCCAGTTGTGGTCGTAGCCGTGGGCATAAACCATCTGCTGGAAAGTGTTGCGTAGCCGGGCGCCGATCGTCGTGAGCTGCCTGAAATCGAGGGGCGTGCCCTCGACGGTGGCGATCTCACCCGTCGGGATCTGGTCGGGGCCGGTCGGCGTGTAGCGGTCGGCGTTGATCAGCAGCAGCTGATCCGCGACCGTGCCGGTGCCGTTGCCGGCGAGGTTGAAGTACGAATGGTTGGTGAAGTTGACGACGGTATCCTTGTCGGTCGTCGCGCTGTAGTCGATGCGCAAGGCGTTGTCGTCGGTCAGCGTGTAGACGACCTTGGTGGTCAAGGTGCCGGGAAAGCCCTGCTCGCCGTCCTTGCTGACGTAGCTGAGGCTCGCGGCGACCCCGTTTTGCGCCGCGACCGGCGCAACCGTCCAGATCTGGTGATCAAAGGCGTTCGGCCCGCCATGCAGCGTGTTGGGGCCATTATTGGCGATCAGGTGATAGGTCTGGCCGTCCAGGGTGAACTTGGCGCCGCCGATCCGGTTCGCGAAGCGCCCGGTGATCGCCCCGAAATGACCGAGCAACGTCTCGTATTCGAGCAAGCCGCGCTGACCCAGCACGACATTGTCCGCCCGGCCGGCCCGGTCGGGCACATCGATTTCGGTGATGACGCCGCCATAGCTAAGAAAGCGGACCCGCATGCCATGGTCGTTTGACAGCGTATAGATATCGACCGGCTGGGCGGCCTGGGTTTTGCCGTAGGGCGCATGGTCCAGCGTGCCGGCGTTGGCCATCACCGGGGCGACCCCGCCGATAATGACGGTCACCAAGGCAATCCCGCCGAGCGCATGCCCGCCGCGTCCCTGGCGGCACCAACCTGCAGCTTTCGCCATGACCTTCCTCCCTCGGTTGCTTCCCTGATTGCTCCGCATTCTGTACGCCGGTGGCGACTCCCGCAAAATTTTCCGGCCGGGCACTTGACGAGAACATTTAGGGAACATAGATGCCTTTCCACTATGTTGACGATGCCAATCGCTTTGGAGGTTGCCCTTAGTGTCCTCCCATGCGCCGACACCCTCCTGCTGTTCGCCGCCATCCGCCTGTTATCGCCTCCTGCTCTGGGCGCAGAAGACAACTATTGCAAAGACTTGCTCCTGATCTTTTTTGGCGCCTTCTCAAGTCTCGCTCGCGCTGCGCCGCGGAAATTTGATGGGTCACGATTACTTCCACTTTTTGGGTATAGGCCATCCTCCCCCGGCGCCTATTGCCGCCGTCGCCGCGATACCTTAGCCTTGGCTGATCATCGACAAAGCCAGGGTTGCGGGTCGCTTTCGAAATCCCCGGTTGAAACGAACCTTGGCCGTCTCCCTGCTTTACAGTGCCGCGGCAACAGGAGGGAAGTCATGGCGTACGATCTGCTGATCAAGAACGGGCGCGTCGTCGACGGCTCCGGTGCGCCGGCTTTCCACGCGGATGTGGCGGTTCAGGACGGCAAGATCGTCGGCGTCGGCAAGGCCAACGGCGCCGCCGCCAAGCGCACGATCGACGCCGCCGGCCGGGTCGTCGCGCCCGGCTTTATCGACCATCACACGCATTTCGACCCGCAAGCCGTGTGGGATCCGTATTGCGGCTCGTGGCTGCATAACGGCCACACGACGGTCATCGTCGGCCAGTGCGGCCAGGTGATCGCGCCGGTGCGGCCAGGCGACGGCGAGTGGTATCTCGAATTCTTCTCCGATGCCGAGCAGATCCCCTTGCCGGTGCTGAAGGCCGGGGTCGACGTGACCTGGGAATCGGTCGGTGATTACCTGAACGCGCTGGGCAAAAAGCGCGGCATCAACGTCGGCACCCTGGTCGGTCACTCCGGCATTCGCCGTTATGTGATGGGCGAGGCCTCGGGCGAGCGGGTCAAGGCGACCGACGAAGAAATGGCGGCGATGAAGCGGCTGATCCGCGAGGCGATGTATGACGGCGCGCTCGGCTTTTCGACCGCGCCGAAGGATCGCGGCGATCCCGCCGGGCATTGCGACGACGACGAGCGCTGGGAATTGGCCAGCGTCCTCGGCGAGCTCGGCACGGGCGTCTTCCAGGTCGCCGGCGGCGCGCCGGGCGGCACCAAGCAGACCCGCGCCGTCGCCCGCGAATTGGCGGCGCGCACCGGCCGGCCGTCGATCTACAATCTCATGTCGGATCCGATCGGCAACCCCGATGAATGGGTCGAGCATTTGAAGTGGCTCGAAGACGGGTTCAAGAGCGGAGCGCGCTGCTACGGGTCGTGCCTGTCGACCGTTGCCGGCGCGATCTTCAACCTCGAGCGCGGGCTCAACGTCCCGCAGGACGAGGACATCACCGACCCGCAAGGCTTCTTCCGCGGCATGCCGACTTGGGACCGGGTCATGGCCCTGCCCTATCAAGACCGGATGCGCGCCTTCCGCGACCCCGAAATCCGCAAGGCGATGTCGGCCGAGGCGGTCGAAGGCACCGTCGCGCAGCAAGGCGGGGTGACCGACCGGCGCGGCCGCGCGCGCGGCCTGTTCAATCGGCGCTGGGATCTCATCACGGTGTTCATGACCGCGAAGGGACAGAACCGGCACCTTTCAGGCAAGAGCGTCGAAGATATCGCCAAGGAGCAGAACAAGAGCATCATGGATGCCTTCCTCGACCTGTCGCTCGACGAGGATTTGCAGACCTGCTTCCAGATGGTCGACCGCAACAACGATCCGAAGACGCAGAAGCACATCCTCGGCTCGCAATTCACCGTCATCGGCACCAGCGACGGCGGCGGCCGGCCGCACACCGCCGACCGGCATGAGACCAGCACGCAACTTTTGGGGCATTGGGTGCGCGAGCAACAGGCGCTGACCCTCGAAGAGGCGGTCTATCGCCTGACCGGCAAGACCGCCCTGATGCACGACATCAGCGACCGCGGCTT
Source organism: Allostellaceae bacterium (assembly GCA_035504235.1). GTDB lineage: Bacteria > Pseudomonadota > Alphaproteobacteria > ATCC43930 > CGMCC-115725 > DATARH01. The sequence goes on from DATJSH010000246.1 coordinate 12,841, forward strand.
TATCGCGGCCGGCAAGGTGGCCGACATAACGATCTTCGATCCCGACACGATCGCCCCCAAGGCGCGCGAGCCGGTGGCGTCATTGCCGGCCGGTGGCGTCGAGGTCAAGCGCGAGGCGATCGGGATCGACCACGTCGTCGTCAACGGCGAGGTGCTGCTCGACAACGGCGTGCTGACCGACGCGCTCCCCGGCCAAATCATCCGCGGCCCGCTGTACCAGGCCGGCGCAAACTAGATCCAATATCGCCTCCCCCGGGTCAAGACCGGGGGAGGCGAATTCATTTTAGAATAGTATTGCTACCGCACGCCGGCCGCCGTGGCGTGATGAGGCCCGAGCGCCAAGCGGCGTGAGCGCAGCGGCTTCAAGACAAAGAGCGCCATCGCCACGACGACGAAGTTCATGATCGCGGTGACGATGAATACCATGTGCCAGCCGCCCGTCGCCGCCTTGATCAAGTTCGCCAACGGCACCAGAAACGCCGCCACGCCCTTGGCCGTGTAGAGGAAACTGAGATTGGTCGTCGCGTATTGCGGCCCAAAGCTGTCGGTGCAGGTCGACGGGAAGAGGCTGAATATCTCGCCCCAAGTGAGGAAGATCAGCCCGGCGAAGACGATGAACGCCCAGGGCGTGTGCCCGAGCGAGCCGAGCAGCCAGTAGCTGATCCCGCCGAGCAAGAAGGCCAGTGCCATCGTGTTCTCACGGCCGATGTGATCCGACACCCAGCCGAAGAGCGGGCGCGCCAGCCCGTTGAACACATTGTCGAGAAGCAATGCCACGGTCAGCGTCGTCGCCGCGCCCAGCGCCACCACATTGGCGACACTGAAATCGCGTGCGATCAGCGCGATCTGCGCGGTTGCCATCAGCCCGCTCGCCGCGATGAGCAGGAACATCACGTACATGACCCAAAACACCGGGGTCGCCAGCATCTGCTGCGGCGTGAAACTCTCGGTGGTCTGGATGACCTTGGACGCGACGCTGGCCGGCGCTTCCCCGGGCCACGGCGCCCGCATCAGCCAGGCCAGCACAAACACGACGGCGCCCTGAACGAGCCCGAACCAGAAGAACGCGGCCTCATAGCCATAGGCGGCGATGACTTCGCGGATCGGCACCACAGTCAGCGCGGCGCCCGCGCCAAATCCGGCGGCGATCAAACCGACCGCGAGCCCGCGACGATCGGGAAACCATTTCACCGCATTGCCGACGCAGGTTGCGTAGATCGCGCCCGCGCCAACGCCGGAGAGGGCTGCGCCGAGATAGAGCATCCCGAGCGAGTTGGCGAACGAGTTGACAATCCAGGCGATCGCGATCACCACGCCGCCAAACGCGATTACCAGACGCGGGCCGTTCTTCGCGCCGATCCGATCGACGATCCAGCCTTCGATTGGCGTTAGCCAAGTTTCGAGCGCGACGAACAGGCTGAACGCCACCTGAATGTCGGCGACTGGCCAGCCATGCTTCGCCATCATCGGATGGACGAACAGCGTCCAGCCATATTGCAGATTGGCGATCATCACCATGCAGACGATGGCGATAACGAGTTGCAAGCCGCGGTTTGCCGATTGCCCGGCCGAGCGCTGCATTACATTCCCTCCCGTCGTCCCTTTAACGCCGTCTTGTTAATCCGATGAACGGCAGCAGGCAGACGAAGTCATTACATGACCCTTACATTCATAAAAAACAGCAAATTTTCGCAAAATTCCGGCGCTGCGGCGTTTCAACTCATCGTCATGGAGACGAGTGCCGCTATTCGGCAGCGACGTCCCGGCGACGGCCGAGCCGCCTCAGCGAGCGGTCGATCCACAGCCGGGTCAATTTTTCTTGAGCGCCGTTCTGCGATAGGCGGCGATGGAGGGTCGGAAAGTCGACCCGGTCCATATCCTGATCCTGATTGAAGCAGGAAAAAACGATCGTCTCGGTGCCTGTGACAGGGTCACGCTGGCGCTGCAGGCATTGCGCGCAGATCTCCTTCATCATGCACTGCATCGGCGAGTTGATCGACGCGATCGCCCGGTGTCCTGGGCGGAAGTACCGCGCGAGCTTGGCGCGGCGCGCCTCGGCGACCGCGTTCATCATCATGTCCGAGCCGATGGCGATCACGCGGTCGACCTCGCCAAGCGGGATTTCGACCGGCCCGAGCCGGCCGGCGCCATAAGCCTCGATCGCCTCGACGATGTTGCCGACAAAGGCGCGATCCTGCGGCCGCCCCGGCGCAAAGCCCGGCGCCTCGTCGCAGCACCACACGATGGTGTCGGCGGCGGCCTCGATATCGGCGACCTTGTAGCGGTCGGCGATGGTCTTGTAGCCGGCGAAATAGAGGACGCGCGAGCCCTCGGCCCGCAGTGCCGCGCCGATCGAAAACAGCACCGCGTTGCCGAGCCCGCCGCCGACCAGTAGCACCGTCTCCCCGGGCGGCGTTTCGGTCGGCGTGCCGGTAGGCCCCATCAGGACCACCGGCTCGCCGGGCTGCAGGAGCGCGCAAAGGTCGGACGAACCGCCCATTTCGAGCACGATTGTCGAGAGCAGCCCCTGCTTGCGGTCGATCGCGGCGCCGGTCAGCGCCAAGCCTTCCATCGCGAGGGTGGTGCCCTCACTTTTGTGCGCAAAGGTCTCGTAATTCTGCAGCCGGTAGAATTGGCCGGGCTGAAAGGCGCGGGCCGCCATCGGCGCGCGCACCACGATCTCAACGATCTTCGGCGTCAAGCGGATGACCTCGTGCACCCGAGCGCGCAGCTCATCGTCGAGACGCGCCTTGAGCGCGGCCGGCGCCGGCTCGGACGGCGCACGGCGGGCGAGGACGCGGCTTACCACAGGATAGCCGCGCGTCGCCCCACCCATTGCCTTCACGACATTGCCGGCAAAACTCGGATGCAGATCGCCAAAGAAGCTGACCGCGCGGCCATCCGCGATCTGGCTCATCAGCACATGGGTTGCGTCGGGCTTGGCGACGCGCTGCGGCGTGACCTTGTTGCCATCCTCATCCAGCGCCTGGAAATAGCGGCCGTCCAGCGAGACATGGGTCGGGTCTTCGCGCGCCAGCACTGTGTTCGGTTGGGTTCCGGCAGCGACGAGGATGGTGCGCGCGGGCAGCACGACATGAGGCTCACCGTCGCTGCGCACCAGACGCAGCGCCACCGCCCGCTCGTCTTGGTCGATCTCAACGGCGACCGGGGTGAGGCCTTCGGCAAAGCGAATGCCCTCCTCCATCGCCTTCGCCACTTCCTCGTGGTTGAGGGTGTAGCTCGGCGCGTCGATGAGGCGGCGGCGATAGGCGATCATAACCCCGCCCCACTCATTGATGAGCTGCGCTAGACGCGGCGCGCGACCCTTGGCCTTCGCCGCCTCGCGCTCGGCGCGGATCGCGCGGGCGTGGGCGATGAATTCCTCGGCGACCTCGCTTTCAGCGGCACTCCAGCCGTCGCGCACCGCGGCAGCGCCGCGCTCCGCCGTCAATGTCTCGTAGCGAACGAGAAATTTCTCGACCTGCAGCGGGTAATAGGCGAGCGCTTCGGTCGCGGTATCGATCGCGGTGAGCCCGCCGCCGATCACTATCACAGGCAACCGCACGGTGAGATTCGCAATGCTGTCGGTCTTCGCGGCGCCGGTCAGCTGCAGCGCCATCAGGAAATCGCTAGCCTGGCGAACACCCAGCGCGAGGCCGTTGGCCATCGGGATCACGGTCGGCCGCCCCGCACCGGCGCACAGCGCGATATGATCAAAGCCCATCGCGAAGGCGTTGTCCATCGTCACGGTGCCGCCAAACCGCACGCCGCCATACATCGCGAATTGCTGGCGGCGCTCGAGCAGCAGCCGGATGATCTTGAGGAAATTCTTGTCCCAGCGAACGGTGATGCCGTATTCGGCAACACCGCCGAACCCGGCCATCATGCGTGCGTCGAGCCGCTCGTAAAGGTTAGCTATGTCGCGGATCGGCGCGAAGGCGACACGCTCACCGAGCGCGGTGACGCCGGAAATCTCAGGCGGCAGCGGCTCAATCTTCAAGCCGTCGATCGCGGCGACGAAATGCCCGTCATTGATGAGGTGATGCGCCAGCGTGAAGCCCGCCGGCCCCAGCCCGACCGCCAGCACCTTGTAGCCCGATGGCGGCTTTGGCAGCGGCCGGCGCAGGTTGAGCGGGTTCCACCGCGTCAACAGCCCATAAATCTCGAAACCCCAGGGCAGCGCCAGCACGTTCTTCAACGTGCGGGTCTCGACCTGCGGGATGTCGACCGGGTCCTGGCGCTGATAGATGCACGCCTTCATGCAATCGTTGCAGATGCGATGCCCGGTCGCCGCGCAAAGCGGGTTGTCGACCGCGACGATCGCCAGCGCGCCGACGCTGTGGCCACGCGTCGCGACGAGGTTCATCTCCGAGATTTTTTCGTCAAGCGGACAGCCGGCGAGGGTCACCCCAAAGACGCTTTTGCGGAAACTGCCATCCTTTTCCTTGAGGCCCGACGAGCAGCTGTCCTTGCCCTGGTTGTGGCACCAGATGCAGTAATTCGCCTGGTCGAGCGCGCCGGCGAGATCGGTGCCGGCATCGGTCAGCGCGAACCCGTCGCGTGCGCGCCACTCGTGCTCGGGCAGGCGCAGCATCGTGACGCCGTCGCGTTCGATGGTCTCGACCGGCACCAGGTGCTGCATGTCGAGCCGAAGCGGCACCTTGAACAACAGACCTTTGCGGTGCCGCGCCTGTCCCGCCGGCGACAGGGTGGCCCAGGCGGCGTATTCGACCGCGGTGCGCAGCCGGGCGGCATTCACCGCCTCGTCGTCCTGCCAGCCCGTTATCGCCTCGGCATAGCGCCGCTCCCAGGCGAGGACACCGGCGCGCGTATCGGCCAGCTCACCGAAACCGAGCGTCCGACGCAGCGCTTCGCCATCGAGCCTGGCGACCTCCTCTTCCTTGATCTCCTTGACCGCGCGACGCTGGACGAAGAGCCGTTTCACTGAATAAAGCGGCGCCAGCTCGTCGTGCCTTGCTTGCAGCGCGCGGATTTCCTTCTCGACCCCGAACAGCGCGCCGACGAAATCCTCGATATGCGGCGCGAGATCGACCAGCAGATCGGACTCGGCCTTGCGGTCGAGCGAGCCCGCTGATTGAGACACATCGGCGCGGGCCGCCATCAGCCGGTCGTGCAGCGCCGCGTCGCCCGCCGCCAAATGCGCAACAAATTCGCGATCGAGCTTTATCAGCCCATCGCGTTCGTACAGCTCGGCGAAGGCCAGCCCGTATTTCAACGTCAGTTCAGCCATCGGCGCTTGTTACGCGAAGATCGTCCCCCGAAACCATCGGCAAAACGCCGCGACAGGTACGCGATGCTGCCCGAACGCTAGAGATAAGCGGCTTTGCCGATAGGGGAAGTGTTGATTTTGCGAAATCAGCGTTGCGGGACCGCGGGCGCGTCGGCCGCTTCGAGCACGGCATTGAGCAATACCGCGCAGCCAGCGGTGAGGTCGTCGGGCTTGGCGTCCTCGATCTCGTTGTGGCTGATGCCGCCAACGCAGGGGACGAAGATCATCGCGGTCGGCGCGACTCGAGCCAAATAGACCGCGTCGTGTCCGGCGCCGGAGATGATGTCCTGGTGCGGCAGGTTCTGCGCCTTCGCGGCCGCGCGCACAGCGCCGATCATGCGCTGGTCGAATGGGGTCGGCGGAAAGTACCAGAATTCCTTGACCTCGACGTCGAGCTGTTGCGAAGCCGCGGCCTCGGCGCAGGCGGCACGCAGCTCCCGGTCCATCGTGGTCAGCACGTCATCATCTGGGTGGCGGAAATCGACCGTGAAGAAGACGCGGCCGGGGATCGTGTTGCGCGAGTTGGGGCTCGACTGGATAAAGCCGACCGTCGCGCAGGCGTGAGGCGCATGCGCGTGACCGATTTTGTTCACCGCGTCGATCATCCGCGCCGCCCCAACGAGCGCGTCACGCCGCCGCGACATCGGCGTCGGCCCGGCGTGCGCCTCCTGGCCCGTCACGGTGATCTCGTACCAGCGCTGCCCCTGCGCGCCGGTAACGATGCCGATCGGTAGCCCAGCCGCCTCAAGGATCGGCCCCTGCTCGATATGCGCTTCGAAATAGGCAGCGACCGGGTGCTCGCCGACCGGCGCCTCGCCGGCGAAGCCGATGCGCGCCAATTCCGTGCCGAGGGTCAAGCCCGGTGCGTTGTTGTCGCGTGTCGCCAGTGCCTCGTCGAGCGCGAAGACGCCGGTGAACGTGCCCGAGCCGACCATCGCCGGCGAAAAACGCGAGCCTTCCTCATTGGTCCAGGCGACGATTTCGATCGGCGCTTCGGTCTCGTAGCCGAGGTCGTTGAGCGTCCGCACCACTTCGAGCCCCGCCATCACGCCATAGGCGCCGTCGAACTTGCCGCCGGTCGGTTGGGTATCGAGATGGCTGCCGGTGACGATCGGCGGCAGCGCCGGATTTTTCCCTGACCGTCGCGCGAAGATGTTGCCAATTTGGTCGATTGTGACGGCGCAGCCGGCCTCCTCACACCAGCGGATGAAGAGCCGCCGCGCCTCGGCGTCGAGGTCACTCGCGGCGAGTCGGCACACCCCGCCCTTTGCGGTCGCGCCGATCTGCGCCAGCTCCATCAGGCTCGCCCACAGCCGCTCGCCGTTGATCGTCAGGTTGCGCATCGCCACCCTCACCTTCTCGCAACTCCAGCTTAGCGCGCCGCGCCGATCGCCGCTAATATCGCGGCACGGAGCGAAACGCGGAGCAGAAGATGCAGGCCTGGTACCATTGCGAGAACACCTATCCGTTCGTGCCGCAAAACGTCCTCGACGCGGCGGACTCGGTCCGCGCCAGTCTGCCCAACAAATACTGCGACCCTAAGATCGCCGCGCAGCTCTTTGAGGAATGTCTCGACGAGCAGCTTTATTGCGACGAACTGGGCGTCAACATCGTCTCGATCGAGCACCATTCGGGGATCAACAGCCTTTACGGCTCGTCGCCGATGATCCTCGGCATCGCCGCGCGGCAGACCAAGAACGTGCGCATCTTGTCGCTCGGGACGCTGATCTCGGTGCGCACCGACCCGGTCCGCATCGCCGAGGAATACGCCACGGCTGATGTCATCTCGAAAGGCCGGCTCGAAATCGGATTTGTGAAGTCGGGCGATAGCGAGATGGTCTCGGGCAACGCCAACCCGGTCGGCTACGTCGACCGGTTCTGGGAAGCGATCGACGTTATCAAACTCTCATTGACCTCACATGACGGGCCAGTCAGCTGGGAGGGCAAGCATTACACGCACCGGCACATCAACATCTGGCCGGGCCCCTATCAGAAGCCGCACCCGCAATTCTGGGCGGCGACTGGTGATCCGGCGACCTCGGCCGAGATCGGCCGGCGGGGCTATATCAATGCGCTGGTGCTGCGCGGGCCAGAGGCCAGCAAGCGCGCGTTCGACGCCTATAAGAATGCACGGGCGCAGGCCGCGCTGCCGGCAGCCGGCACCGACAAATTCGCCTATGCCGTGCTGTGCGGGATCGGCGATACCGACGAGGAAGGCCTCGCCGTCGGCTCGAAAACGCTGTGGTTCCTCAACACCAGCCTCAAGCAGGCGCCGCAGATGTCGAAATTCCTGCCCGGGCGCAACCCGCCCGAGCTGGCCCCCAACATCTGGCGCACTACCGGCGTGCGCGGCCGCCCGGCCGACGGGCTGATCGGCATCAACGCGGAGACAGCGATCCAGCGCGGCATCCTCGTCGCCGGCAACCCCGACACGGTCGCCCGCCAGATCATGGAGATCTACGACAAGGTCGATGGGTTCGCGCACCTGATCTTTATCGGCCGCTCCGGCTTCCTGACCCACGAAGAGGCCAAGAAGACGATCCGGCTGATGGCGAAAGAGGTGCTGCCGCGCCTGCCGGCGGCGACGATCACCGCCGACACCGTGTCCCAAGCCGCCGAATAGGAGACCCCCCATGAACGACATAGCGCCCTGGGTCGATCCCGAACTGATCGCCGCCGGAAAGCTGCTGCAGGAGAAAGGCTTTGTCGTACCCGACCGCACGGTCGCGCCGCTCAGCGAAGTGCGCGCGGCGCAGGACCGGGTCGGCGCGTTTCTTGGCCTCGACTCGGTGCGCCTGCAAAGCGAACGCGACGTGATGCTGCCCGGCCCGTACGGCGATGTGCCGTGCCGGTTCTACTACCCCGAGGGCGCGGTAAAGCCGCCGTGTCTTATCTATATGCACGGTGGCGGGTTCATGCAGGGCAGCCTCAACAGTTGGGACCATTTCCTGCGCGACCTGGTGCGCCAAAGCGGTGTCGCGGTGATGTCGGTCGATTACCGGCTATCGCCCGAATACAAATTTCCCGTCGCCTTTGATGAGACTGTTGCGATGGTGCGGCTGATGGCGCGCGAGGGCGGCGAACAGGGCATCGATCCGAAACGGCTCGCGGTCGGCGGCGACTCCGCCGGCGCCAATCTGGCAATCGCCGCCGCGCTGGCGCTGCGCGACTCCAACGAGAAGGCGTTGAGCTTTCAGCTGCTCATCTACGGCGTCTACTCCACCGAGGTCGAAAGCCCGTCCTGGCAGAGTTTCGGGCGCGGCGCCGGGCTATCGCAGAGCCAGTTCCGCTGGATTTTGGAGACCTATCTCGAAAATCCGGCGCAGCAGAAAGACTGGCGGGTCGCGCCGATCCTGGCCGATCTGAAGGGCCTGCCACCGGCGCACCTGATTGTTGGCAGCCTCGATCCGCTCCTCGACGACAGCAACAATCTCGCCGCAAAACTCAAGGGGGCAGGCGTGCCCTCGGACCTGACGATCTACCAAGGCATCAACCACGGCTTCATCCGCTACGGGCGGCTCATTCGCACCGCGCGCCACGCGGTCGCGGACTGCGCGGCGGCGCTCAAGCAGGCGTTTGCGTAAACAAAAAGCCCGCCTCCCAGAGGGAGGCGGGCTTTGCCGAGGCAAGGTGCTTATTCTGCCGCCGCGGCTGCCGCGGCGCCGGCTGCGGCGGTGCGCGGCACGCGAATCCAGAGCAGCGAGATGATCGCCGAGGCGAGCGAGCAGACGGCGAGGGCGTAAAGTCCGCCGGCAAAGCTGCCGGTCAGGTTCTTCGCCCAGCCGACCATCGCTGGGCCGAAAAACCCGCCGAGATTGCCGAGCGAGTTGATCCAGGCAATGCCGGCGGCCGCGGCGGGTCCGGTCAGCCACATCGTCGGGATCGACCAGAAGGGCCCCTTGGTGCCGTAAAACCCGATCGCGGCGATGGTCATGCCGATGAGCGCCCACCAGGTGCCGACGCCGAGCCCGGCGATGATGAGGCCCACCGTCGCGATCACGCAGGTCCAGAAGAGGCTCCAGCGCCGATCGCCGATCCGGTCGGACAGCCAGCCGCAGAACACCATGGCGATCGCGCCGCAGATATACGGCACCATCGTGACCCATCCGACCTCCATGTTGGAAAGGCCGAGCTGCTTTACGATCTGCGGCAGGAACAACAGCATGCCGAGGCTCGCCGTCACGATGCCGAGATAATTGAGCGCCAGCAGCACGACCTTCGGGTCCCAGAACGAGCGGAAGACGCCGATGCCATGCTCGCGCTCGATATTGCGCTTTTCGCCGGCGATGCCGTCGGAGAGCCATTTCTGCTGCTCGGGCGACAGCCACCGCGCCTGCTCGGGCCGGTCGTTCAGATAAAAGAACACCGCGATGCCGATGAGGATCGTCGGGATCGCCTCGAACAGATACATGCATTGCCAGCCGCGGAGGCCGAAGAGGCCGTTGAGGCCGAGGAGGGCCGTCGAGACCGGCGCCCCGCTCGCCACCGCGATCGGCAGCGCCAGCGTAAACCCGGCATTGATCCTCGCCCGGTGACGGCCGGGGAACCAGTACGTGAAATAGAGCACGAAACCGGGGAACAGCCCGGCCTCGGCGACGCCCAGGAAAAACCGGATGATCGCAAAGCTGACGGGCCCGGTCGCGAACGCCGTCATGCCCGACACAATGCCCCAAGTCACCATGATCCGCGCGATCCATAGCCGCGCGCCGACCTTTTCGAGGACGATGTTGCTCGGCACCTCGAACAGCACATAGCCCCAGAAGAAACAGCCCGCCGCCATGCCGTAGATCGCGGCGTCGAGACCGATATCCTTGTTCATCGTCAGCGCGGCGAAGCTGATGTTGATGCGGTCGAGGTAGCAGAAGAAGTAGGTGAGCGCGGCAAACGGCAGGATGCGCAAGTAAACCTTGCGCATTGTTGCTCTTTCAATCGCAGATTCCATCGTGGGTCCTCGGGCAGCGATAAGTTTACTGTAAGCTGTAAGCCAGCGATATTATCCCGAGGGCGCGCGGTCCAGTAGAGCCGCGCGAAGCGTGGCCCCATGCATTTAAGTCAACACTACTGATATAATATCAAACCGGCAGCATTCACCTTTCACGCTCCCTGGGCGCGACTACTCGGCCGCGACCGGGCTCCGACGGCCCGCCAGGCGTCAAGGCTCCACGCACCAGCGCCGAACGCGGCGATGTACAGGAAGCCTCCGGTCATTCCCATATTCTTGAAAAAATTGATCTCCTGTATGCGGTCGGCGAAGTTGCTGTGCGCGATCAACGCGGTCGCGACGCACCAGATCGCGCAGACAACAGCGACGGGCCGGATAAACAGGCCGAAGAGGATAGCGAGCCCGCCGCCGAGTTCGACGACCACCGCCAGCACCCAAGCCGCCTCGACCATCGGCAGGCCCTGTTTCACAAACATCGCCTGCGTCGCGGCCGGAGCCATCAGCTTGCCCCAACCACCCAGGACGAACAGCAGGCTCATCAGAATGCGGCCGGCCAAACTTGCCGCGTTTTCGCTTTCGTACATCTGCACCTCCCGGGCCAATGCCAGGCTCTCGCGCCTGCAACGTCTCGAAGGTGCGTACGTTCCTTATCGAATTGCCGCCACTACCGCGGCGCCAAGGTCCTTTGTCCCGGCATTGCCGCCGAGATCGGGAGTGCGTGTACCCCCATCTGCCAATACCTCGGCGATCGCCCTTTCGACAGCCTGCGCGGCCGCGCTCTCGCCAAAGTGATCCAGCATCATCGCGCCCGACCAGATCTGCCCGATCGGATTGGCGACGCCGCGCCCGGCGATATCGGGCGCCGAGCCGTGCACCGGCTCGAACATCGAAGGGAATTCGCGCTCGGGGTTGATATTGGCCGAAGGCGCGATGCCGATCGAACCGACACAGGCCGGGCCAAGATCAGAGAGGATATCGCCGAACAAATTCGAGCCGACGACGACGTCGAACCAGTCCGGATGGCGCACGAAATGCGCGGTCAGAATGTCGATGTGATACTGGTCCGTGGTGAAGCCGGGATATTCCTTGGCGATCGCCGCAAAGCGCTCGTCCCAATAGGGCATCGTGTGAATGATGCCGTTTGACTTGGTCGCCGAGGTGACGTGCTTCTTGCGCCCCTTGGCCAACTCGAACGCGTAGCGCATCACCCGGTCACAGCCGCGCTTGGTAAACACCGCCTCCTGCATCGCCATCTCGTTCTCGGTGCCGGCGAAGAGCCGCCCGCCGATCGAAGAGTATTCGCCCTCGTTATTCTCGCGCACGACATAGAAGTCGATGTCGCCGGGATTGCGGTTCTTGAGCGGGCAGTCCACGCCGGCGAGCAGCCGGATCGGCCGTAGGTTGATGTATTGGTGGAACTCGCGGCGCAGCGGGATCAACAGGCCCCATAGCGAGATGTGGTCGGGCACGCCGGGATAGCCGACCGCGCCGAGAAACACCGAGTCATAAGGCGTGAGCCGCTCGATACCGTCCTCAGGCATCATGCGGCCGGTCTTGGCGTAGGTCTCGCAGCTCCAGTCGAACTCCTTCCACTCGAAGCCGAACCCGTAACGCCGCGCCGCGGCCTCCATCGCCTGGATGCCTTCCGGCACCACCTCCCTGCCGATGCCGTCGCCGGCGATGACCGCGACCCGATACGTCTTTGGCATACGCCCCTCGACTATTTGTCCATGTTCCAGATGTCGGTGTTGAGCATCCACTGCCCGTTCACCTTTTGCCAGACCACAGCGTATTTCAAGGCGCCATCCTGCGGCGTCGCGGCTTTGGTCTTGAAGGTGCAGGTGCCGATCTCGCGCGCGCCGCTGCGGCCAAGCGGCTTGACGTCGACCGCCGTGCATTTGACGTCGCCCAGTTGCTGCATCGCCGTGCTCCAGAATTTCTGGATATCGTCGCGGCCATGCGCCATCGGCGCGCCGGCCGGCAGCACATAGGCGTCTTCGGTGTACATCGCCGCAACCGCCCCGGCATCGCCTTTGTTGAATGCGGCGCTCCACTGATCGTCGAGCTTCTGGATCGCGGCCTTGCTCTGCGCCATGGCGGGCCCAGCGGCCAGCAGCAGAAACATCAATGAAAGTGCTATGCGCCGCATGGGATGCCTCCATGGTTGAGCGCGACAGCTTCGCGTGCGCTCAACCATGAGGCAAGTTCCAATTCAGTCGAGAATGAAGACCGTCGCGCCACTCTCGCAAACCACGCGATGCGCCGGCGCGCCGTCATCGGCGACGTGCCAGCTCATCCCGGCGGCAAGGTCGTAACGGTGGCCGTCGCGATGCTCGATCGTCAACGCGCCGTAGGTAACGAACAGGATGTGACCCTTGTCGCACCAATGGTCGGCAAGATAGCCGGCGCTGTAATCGACGAGGCGAAGCTGGATATCGCCGAACCGGCGCGCGCGAGCGATCGCCGTACCGGTCGCACCTGGCACGGTTTCCGAGGGCTCTCTCGCCCAATCGATCGCGCCGCAAGGCAATCCGGGAAAATCCATCGGTCAGACTTCGTCAGCGCGTGCGCAGGGGATGGGCGTGGTCGAGCGGGCCGTGACCGTGACCGAAACCGGGGGCCGAGGCGATGGCACGGTGAACGTAGTTCCGGGCGCGCTCGACGGCAGCTACGACCGCCATGCCTTGCGCGAGACCGGCAGCAATTGCCGAGGCCAGCGTGCAGCCCGTGCCGTGCGTATGCCGCGTCTCGATGCGCGGGCTGGTCCATTCCTCGAGGCCGGCTTTCAACGCCAGCACGTCGTGAACCGTGTCGCCGGCGAGATGCCCGCCCTTGAGCAGCACTGCGCCGCACCCGAGCATCAGCAACGCCTGCGCCGCCTCGCGCATCGCGGCGACACCGCCGATCGTCCGGCCGCAGAGGATTTCCGCCTCAGGCAAGTTCGGCGTCAGCACCGCGGCGCGCGGCACGAGCCGGGTCTTGAGCGCATCGATCGCCTCGGGCTGGATCAGCGGCGAGCCGCCCTTCGCGACCATAACGGGATCGAGCACCAGCGGCGTGGCGGGCGCGCGCTCGGCGAGTACCGCCGCCACCGTGTCGATGACTGCCGCGTCATGCAGCATGCCGGTCTTGATCGCGTCGGCGCCGATATCGTCGAGCACCACTTCCATCTGCTGGCGAATGAAGGCCGGGTCGATCGGCAGGACGCCGTGCACGCCATCGGTGTTCTGCGCGGTCAGCGCGGTAATCGCCGTCGCCGCGAACGCGTCGAGCATGGTGACGGTTTTGATGTCGGCCTGAATGCCGGCGCCGCCGCCGGAATCGGAGCCGGCGACGATGAGGACGCGGCCCTTCACTCCGCCGCCCGCACCGCCGCGCCGTTATCGTCGGTGCCACGCGACACCGCGAGGATCGCCTCGCAGATGTCGTCGACGACGCTGACCAGCAGTGTCTCGTCCTCGCCCTGCGCCATGACCCGGATCACCGGCTCGGTGCCGGAAGGGCGGATGATCAGCCGCCCAGCCGCACCGAGTCGCGCTTCGCCGGCGGTAATCGCCTGCTTGACGCCCCGCCCCTCCAGCGGCCGGCCCTCGCCGAAGCGCACGTTGCGCAACAGCTGCGGCACCGGCGCAAAGAGCCGGCAGACCTCGCTCGCGCGCTTGCCGGTCTCCACGATGCGCGCCATGACTTGCAGCGCGGCGATGAGGCCATCGCCCGTCGTCGCATAATCGGAAAGGATAATGTGCCCGGACTGCTCGCCGCCGACATTGCAACCGGTGGCGCGCATCTTCTCGACCACATAGCGGTCGCCGACAGCAGTGCGGTGCATGCCGATGCCGAGATCGCCGAGATAGCGCTCGAGCCCAAGATTGGACATCACCGTCGCGACCAGCGCGCCGCCAGCAAGCTGCTGGGCATTGGCGAGCGAGGTGGTGATGAGCGCCATCACTTGGTCGCCATCCAAGATCACGCCGCGCTCGTCGACGACGATCAGCCGGTCGGCGTCGCCATCGAGTGCGATACCGATATCGGCGCGGCGTGCCAGCACTTCCTGGCGCATTTGCTCCGGCGACAGCGCGCCGCAATCGCGGTTGATATTCATGCCGTCGGGCAATACGCCAACCGAGAACACCTCAGCACCAAGCTCCCAGAAGACGGTCGGTGCGACCTTGTAGGCGGCGCCGTGCGCGCAATCGACGACAACACGCATCCCGTCTAGCCGCAGCCCGCGCGGGAAGCTCTGCTTGACGAACTCGATATACCGGCCGCCGGCATCGTCGAGGCGCTTGGCGCGGCCGAGTTCCGCGGCTCCGGCGCGACGCGACGGGCCCTTCTCGATCACCGCCTCAATCTTGTGTTCGAGATCGTCCGACAGCTTGTAGCCGTCGCGGCCGAACAGCTTGATGCCATTATCGGCATAAGGATTGTGCGACGCCGAGATCATCACCCCGATGTCGGCGCGCAGGCTGCGCGTCAGCATGGCGATCGCCGGCGTCGGCAATGGGCCGATCAGCACCACATCCATGCCCATGGTGATAAACCCGGCGGTCAGTGCCGGTTCGAGCATATAACCCGAAAGACGCGTGTCCTTGCCGATGACGACAAGATGCTTGTGCGTACCGTTATTAAAGCACTCGCCGACCGCCATCGCGATCCGGAGCGCCGTTTCCGGCGTCATCGGCTCGCTGTTGGCGGTGCCGCGCACCCCGTCCGTACCGAAAAGCTTACGTGCCACTCGCGGCCCCCACCACGTCCCTCTGGCTGTTAATACAGCGAATCAACAGCCAGCATGCCGACTTTATCCGCCCGGCTGCGGTTCGGGCTCGGAGCCGATGCCGCTCTGCCGGCCGGACGGCGGCACCGAGCTGCGCCGGCCGGAGCCCGGCCGCGGCTCATCGGTGGAGGGAGTCGGCCCGGTCGAGGTATCGCGCACGATCCGCTCGCCCTTGATGATGCGACGAATTTCGTCGGACGACAGCGTCTCGTATTCCAAGAGACCGTTCGCCAAAGCGTGCAGCTCGTCGAGATGCGAAGTGAGGATGTTGCGGGCAGTGTGTTCGCCTTCCTCGACGATCCGGCGGATTTCGTCATCGATGACCTTCGCGGTGGCGTCCGAGACGTTCTTACGCTGGGTCACGGAGTGGCCGAGGAACACTTCTTCCTCATTCTCGCTGTAGCGCAGCGGGCCCAGCTTCTCGCTGAAGCCGAACTCGGTGACCATCCGACGCGCAAGACTCGTGGCGCGCTTGATGTCGTCGGACGCGCCGGTCGTCACCTTGTCCGAGCCGAAGATCAGCTCCTCGGAGACACGGCCGCCGAAGAGGCTTGCCAGCATCGCTTTGATCTCGAGCTTCGACTGCGAATATTTGTCGCGTTCGGGCAGGAACATCGTGATGCCCAGCGCCCGGCCGCGCGGGATGATCGTAACCTTGTGCAGAGGCTCATGGCCCTCGGCGTAGAGCATGCAAAGCGCGTGGCCGGCCTCGTGATAGGCGGTCAATCGCTTCTCGTCCTCGGTCATCACCATCGAGCGCCGCTCGGCGCCCATCATGACCTTGTCCTTGGCCTGCTCGAATTCCAGCATCGCCACGGAGCGCTTGCCGCGCCGCGCCGCCATCAGCGCCGCCTCGTTGACGAGGTTGGCGAGGTCGGCGCCGGAGAAGCCGGGCGTGCCGCGCGCGATGACCTTCGGATCGACATCCGAGGCCAGCGGCACCTTGCGCATGTGAACCTTGAGGATCTTCTCGCGGCCGACGACATCGGGGTTCGGCACAACGACCTGGCGGTCGAAGCGGCCGGGACGCAGTAGCGCCGGGTCGAGCACGTCGGGCCGGTTGGTCGCGGCGATGAGAATAACGCCCTCATTGGCCTCGAACCCGTCCATCTCGACGAGCAGCTGGTTCAAAGTCTGCTCGCGCTCGTCATTGCCGCCGCCAAGCCCGGCGCCGCGATGCCGGCCGACCGCATCGATCTCGTCGATGAAGATGATGCAAGGCGCGTTCTTCTTGCCCTGCTCGAACATGTCGCGCACCCGGCTCGCGCCGACGCCGACGAACATCTCGACGAAGTCAGAGCCCGAGATCGTGAAGAACGGCACATTCGCCTCTCCGGCGATAGCGCGGGCGAGCAAGGTTTTGCCGGTGCCCGGCGGGCCGACGAGCAACACGCCCTTCGGGATCTTGCCGCCGAGGCGCTGAAATTTCTGCGGGTCCTTCAGGTACTCGACGATCTCCTCGAGCTCCTGCTTGGCTTCGTCGATGCCGGCGACATCCTCGAAGGTGATGCGCCCCACCTTCTCGGTCAGCAGGCGCGCCCGGCTTTTGCCGAAGCCCATCGCCCGGCCCCCGCCGCCCTGCATCTGGCGCATGAAGAAAATCCACACGCCGATCAGCAGCAGCATCGGGAACCACGACACCAGGATACCGAACAGTGATGGCACGTTCTCGTCGAGCGGCGCGGCGGTGATGCGCACGCCCTTGTCCATCAGTTTGTTAACGAGGCTCGGGTCGTTCGGCGAATAGGTCGTGAAGGCACGGCCATCGCTGAAGTGGCCGGTGATGTTGCTGCCCTGAATGGTGACGTCGGTGACCTGCCCGCGGTTGACGTCGGTCACGAAGTCGGAAAACGCAAGCGTCGACTGCGGCCCACGGTTCGACGACGTCTGAAAAAGATTGAACAGCGCGACAAGCAGAAGCCCGATGACGATCCAGAGGGCGAGATTCTTGCCGAAATTGTTCACGCTGCGGCCTTTCCTTACATCAGTGCCACGAAGGGCCGGCACACCACGCGGCTACCGATTCCGCCACCACTAGAACATAAGATGCCTTGGCGATTAAACAACTGTAAAGCCTGCGCCAAATAGTGAAACCAATGGCCGAAAAGCCAGCAAGGCCGCACACGCTGCCGTTGCGCGGCGCCAGCCGAGGTGCGGTACCGCCGCGAGGCCGGCCTCGTCCCACAGCGCCGGCAACACAGGATAGACTAGGCGGGGCAATGGGTTGTCATCCCCGCCTGAAGCGCTTCCGAGCGCCGCAACCCCATCGACACCGAGCGCGCCCACCTGGAGAGGCCTCTCCGCGGCGGACGGCAAGGTCGCACGAAAACGGCGGTCCCACAGCAAC
The DNA here is from genome assembly GCA_035504235.1 of Allostellaceae bacterium. Lineage (GTDB taxonomy): Bacteria > Pseudomonadota > Alphaproteobacteria > ATCC43930 > CGMCC-115725 > DATARH01. The sequence continues at coordinate 30,194 of DATJSH010000246.1, forward strand.
GAGCGGCCCGGCGCGAGCGTTGCCGGCGGCGCGGCGCGCGCCGCCTCGCGCAACGCCAAAAGCCGGCTGCGCCACGGCACGAAATGGCAACCGCCGAGCGTGCGGGCACGGTCCGGCGCCTCGGCCAAGCCTTCGCGCAAGCGGCGCAGCCGCTCGTGGCGGACCGGATAAGCCAAGCCGCCGAGCACCATGACCACCCGGCCAAGCGCCTGCTCGCCGAGCTCGCCGGCTGCGGCGATCACCGCCGGGTCGATGACCGCGAAGCCGGCGGGATGTAGCGTCACACTGCGCGCCAGCAATGCCGCGAGCTCGCGCTCGCGGGCGATTCGGCTACGCGCGTGCCGGCGCATCTTCGCGATTGTCACCTCGACACCCTCGCGCTCGCTGTCCATCCTCACCCGCGAACGCTCGAACGCCGGATTGCGATTGCTCGGGTCCTGCAAATAGTCCTGACCCTCTGTTCGGAGAAAAGCGACAAGCCGCGCCTTGGGCACCGTCAGAAGCGGCCGCACCAGGCGCACATTCGGCATCTCCCGCACCGCCGACATGCCGGCAAGACCGTCCGCCGCGCTCTTGGCGCGGCGGCGGATCAGGTAGGTTTCCGCCTGGTCAGCGCGATGATGCGCGGTCAGCAGATGCAGGCAGCCGCGCCCGGTGCACCATTCGGCCAGCAGTCGATAGCGCGCCGCCCGCGCCGCGGCTTGAATGCCGGTCGCAGGCTTGTCCTGGCGCCAGACCAACACCGCATGCGGAATGCCGCGCGCCGCAAGCCAACCGGCCGCGCGCTGGGCCTCGGCGGCGCTTTCCGGCCGCAACCGGTGATCGATGATAAGCGCCCATGCGACGCCGCCACGCTGCCGCGCCCAGCGATCGGCCAAGATGACCAGGGCCAAGCTGTCGGGACCACCCGACACGCCCACCGCCATCAAGGGAGCCGGCTCGAAACCGCCGATCGCGGCCAGCGCGGCGTCAAGTTCCGCCAGGGTGAGCGCTTCACCCGCAGCCAATGCGCTTTTTCTCGAGCGCGGCGCGCTGCCGAATCGCCGGAGCCGGATTCGGGAACGCCTGGTCGAGCTGCTCCAGCGCCAGGCAGGCATTCTTCTTCTGGTCGGATTTCGCCAGCGACATGCTCAGGTACAGCAGGTTATCGGCCGCTTTCGGTCCTTTCGGGAAGCGCTTGTAGCTCTCGGCGAAAGCGGCGGCGGCCTCGGAGTATTTGTTGCGCGTAAAATACGTCTGGCCGAGCCAGTACTGCGCGTTGCCGGCCAGCGGATCGCTGGGATGCGCCTCGATAAAGGCCTTCAACGCGGTCTCGGCCCCAGCGTAATCGGATTGCTTGAGCAGGCCGAACGCATGGTTGAACTGCTCTGTTGTCGAGCCAGTCGCCATGGACGGCTCGGCGCCGGCGGTCTCCGCGGGAGGCGGCGGCGGCCGCGCTGGCGTGGTTCCGGGCGGCGACAAGGTGCCGAAGATCGGGTTGAGTCCGCCACCAGACGGCGGTGGCAAGATCGTTCCTGGGGCCGGCGGCGGACTGCCAGCAATGCGCGTCGAATCGGCCGAGGACCGCGGCGGAGGCTCCGAAGCTACGGCCCCGTTCCCCCCCGACATCTGGTCGAACCGTACGCTGAAGTCAGAATTGATCTGCTCGATCCGTTGCTTCAGCTGGTCGAGCCCATTGGTGAGCTCCTCGACCTTGCCGGTCAGATCGCGCATTTGCGCTTCGACCTGTTCCATGCGGACTTCAAGGTTGGCGGCGGTCGAGGCGCCGGCACCGGCGCTCCCGCCGGACGCCGCCATCGCCCCCGGCGCGGCGCGATAGACTTGGCGTTGGAGCATGTTGAGGTCGCGCTCGATACGGTCGAGGCGATCCTCCGTCGTGCGGTCCTGATCCTGCGGCTGCATCTGGGCCCGGGCGATTGCCGGCGCCGCGACAACGACGAGCACCGCGCAACACCGCAGCCATTGAGTCGTCGACACCCAGGGCACGCGCCGGAACATCAGTCTAGGCCTCGCATCGTCGGCGGACGACCCGACCCGTGGCGGCGTGGCGCCGGCAGCGGCGTTTGACGGCCCCATCGGACGCGAGCAGGTTCGACACTCGTCCGGTCCCGATTTAGCGCGGCTTTTAGGCAAAACGAGGGCGCCGTGCGGTGCAAAACCGAGGCGCCCTCAACGGCTCACCGGCAATCGTCAGCTCGACGGACCGCCGCCGTTGACGTCGGTGATGCCGACGCGGTTCTGCGCGTAGCCGGCCTCGTCCGAGCCAACGACGATTGGCCGATCCTTGCCGTAGCTGATCGTCTGGATGCGGGTTGCGGGGATGCCGAGCGCTACCAGCACGTTCTTGACTGCCTGGGCGCGGCGCTCACCAAGCGCCAGATTGTATTCACGCGTGCCGCGCTCGTCGCAATGACCCTCGATCGTGATCGAAACCTGCGGATAGCGCTGCAGCCATTGGGCCTGGCGCTGCAGGATCTGCTGGCCCTCGCCTGAGATGGTTGACTGATCGTAGGCAAAGAACACGCGGTCGCCCGCCGTCGCGGCGAGATCTTGCTGCGAGCCGGGGGCGAAGCTGCCGGAGCTTCCGATGCCGCCGATCGGACCTCCGGGAGCGCCGGGAGGCGGATTGCTGCTGCAGGCGGCAATCAGAAGAACCGCGGCCGCCAGGCCAATCATTCTTATAATCATCGTTTAGACTCCCTCAGCCGTTCGGCGGTGACATCCCCTAGAAACGAGGATTGTGAAGCTTCTCGCACCACTTTTTACAGCAAAAACCGGAACCTCAAGGCACAAAACCGCGCGGAATATACCGTCACATGCTAGCGAAGCAAGGGCGACCAAGCCGGATCAGAGGCATCGCCCGGCGTCGGGACTTCACGCTGATTTGCCCCTGTCAAATCGATCGTATAGAGCCGCGACGAGCCACCGCGCCCGCTCCGGTCGCTGGGAGTCTGCTGAAAGTACATGAGCACCCGTCCGTTGGGCGCCCACGTCGGTCCTTCGACGAGGAAATTCTGGGTGAGAAGCCGCTCGCCCGAGCCGTCCGGATGCATGACGCCGATAAAAAACGTCCCGCCGTCGATTTTGGTGAAGGCGATCAGATCGCCGCGTGGCGACCACACCGGGGTCGCGTATTTGCCGGAGCCGAAGCTGATGCGCTGCACTCCGCCGCCGTCCGCGCTCATGGTGTAAAGCTGTTGCGAGCCGCCGCGGTCGGAATTGAAGGCGATCTTGGTGCCGTCCGGCGAGAAACACGGCGACGTGTCGATCGCCGAGCCATCCGAGAGCCGCGTCAGATGGTGGGTGCGCAGGTCGAGCGTATAGATGTTGCTGGCACCGCCTTCGGTCTTGCTCAGCACGACGCGGTTGCCATCGGGCGAGAAACGCGGCGCGAACGTCATGCCCGAGAAATCGCCGATCGATTCCTGCTGTCCGGTGTCGATGTTGTAGAGGAACACGCGCGGCGTCCCCGGGGCGTAAGACAGATAGGTGATCTCCTGCACCGAGGGTGAAAAGCGCGGGGTCAGCACCAGCGCGCGCCCGTCGGTCAGGTACTGGTTGTTGGCGCCGTCATAATCCATGATGGCCAGCCGCTTCACGCGCAGCTGCGCCGGGCCTGACTCGGCGATGTAGACAACGCGCGTATCGAAGTACCCGTCCTCGCCGGTAATCCGCTTGTAGATTTCGTCGGCGATGATGTGCGCGATGCGCCGCCAGTTCTGCTGCGTCGTGGTATAGGCGAAGCCGGCAAGCTGCTGCTCGGCGAAGACGTCCCACAGGCGGAACTCGACGCGCGCCTTGCCGTCGGGCTGGGTCTGCACTTGGCCGGCGACGAGCGCCTGCGCGTTGATCTGGCGCCAGGCGCCGAATTGCGGAGCCTGTCCGGCCGAGACATCCTGCAGAAAGCTGTGCGGATCGAGTGGCTGAAACAGCCCGGAGTTCTGCAAATCGTTGGAGACGACACCGGTGATCTGCTGGCCGAGCTGGCCGTTGGGGCCCTCGCCGCCAAAAGGCGGGATGGCGATCGGCAGCGGCTGCGATACGCCCTTTGTGATGTCGATATGCACCTCGGCGCGCGCCACAATCGGCACCAGCAGCGGCGTCATCAGCGCGAACGTGCCGAAGGCTCTACGCGATACGGTCATTGGATGTCCTTTGGGCTGAAATCGACATCGAGGTCCTTCCACGTGTCGTACTTGTCGGGCGGGAGCTTCAACGGGGTGCATTGTGGGTTGAAGAAGGCGCGCCGGGCGCTTTCCGCCGCCGCGCGCCAGACCGGATCGTTCATCCGCCCCTGATCGACGATCGTCGCCTGGGTGACGGTACCGTCCGGCTGCACCGAGGCGCGGATTTCGACGACTAGGTCCTTGGCGTCTTTGGCGCCAGCATTGATGTTCCAGCAGCGCGATATCTGTTCGCGCACGAGGTCCATCTCGCTGGCGGTCAGCTGGCTACCGAGCGGCGCGCGCGGCTGCGACGAGGGCGGCGCGGCGGCGGCGACCTGTTGACGACGCGGTTGCGCGTTCGGATCGGGCTGGACGGCGTTCTTCGAAAGGTTTTTCAGGAGCGTGTCGAACGCTGCGGCGTCCTGCTTGTCAAGCTGGGCTTGCGGCTGAGCCTGCGCGACCTGCTTGGGCTGGCTCTTCTCCAGGTTTTTCAGCATCTGGTCGAAGGCCTGCGCCTCCTGCTTGCGGTCGGGCTGCGGCTTTGGTTGCGGCTTCGGGGGGGGCGGCGCAGGGATTTGAGCCTCAACCGGCTTCGGCGGCGGCGGTGGCGGCGGCGCCGCGACCTTCGGCTGGGGCGGCGCTGGAGCGGGCGGAGGCGGCGACTCGGCAGAGGGCGGCGCCGCCGGAGTGGGCGGCGGCGGCTCGGGCTTGGGTTGCGGGACCGGAGCCGGGGCGGCCTCGACCGGCGGTACATCCGGTTTGGCCTTAGGCACCGGCATGTTCGGATTAACCCGCGTCGCGTGCGTTTCAGGCGCGATATTCACCAGCTCGACCGCAATCGGCTGGTCTTCCGGGACCACGGGACGGAACAGGGTCGGCAGGCCGATGATGATCGCCGCCAGGATCGCGGTGTGCATGACAGCCGAGGCGGCGATGCCGCCCGGCGTCATGTCGCGGCTCTCCGATTCGACCGCGAGGCCGCCTTCGTCAAGCACAAGAACGCTCATCGCCGCGGGTCCGCTATCGAGAAGCGATCGTTCATGTCATCGACCCGGGGAGGGTCAGTGCCCGCCCGGCTTTGCCGGCGCCGGTGACGAGGGTAGCGGCGTGCCGCCCTTCGGGGTCTCGGCGACCAGCGAAACCTTGTGGAAGCCGGCATTGCTGATGAGGCTCATCACCTCAAGCACCTTGCCGTAATTGATGTCCTTATCGCCGCGCACATAAAGCACGGCATCGGGATTGGCATTGGTCACCGCCTGCAGCTTTGCGACCAAGGAGTCCTCTGGCACCGCGGTGTCCTGGACGAAGATCTCGCCGTCCTTGTTAACGGTAATGACTGTCGGCTCCTTGGGCTCGTTGATCGGCGGTGCCTGGGTCTGCGGCAGATCGACCGGAACGCCCACTGTCAGCAGCGGCGCCGTCACCATGAACACCACGAGCAGCACCAGCATGACGTCGACAAGCGGCGTCACGTTAATGTCGGACATCGGCCGGTAGCGCGAACCCAGCCGTCCTCTGCCGTTCCCGTTGCTGAGCGTGGCCGCCATACGTCAGGGCCTTTCGTCGAGCTGGCGCGACAGAATGGCGCTGAACTCCGAAGCGAACGCCTCGAGCCGGCCGGCATAGCGGCTGAAATCGGTCGACAACTTGTTGTAGGCGATGACCGCCGGGATCGCCGCGACAAGACCGAGCGCGGTGGCAAAGAGCGATTCGGCAATGCCCGGCGCGACGACGGCGAGGCTGGTGTTCTTGGCGGCAGCGATCGACTGGAAGCTGTCCATGATGCCCCAGACGGTGCCGAACAAGCCGACAAACGGGGCGGTCGATCCGACCGTCGCCAGGTAGGCCATAAAGCGCTCGGCGCGATCCATCTCGCGCCCGACGGTGACGTTCATCACCCGCTCGATGCGCTGCTGCAAGCTGGCGCGCATGTTCGGCGTGCCAAGCAAACCCTTGGCGGCGCTGCGGCGCCATTCGCGCATCGCGGCGGCAAACACCGCGCTCATCGGATCGACCGGGCGCTGGCCGACGCGATCGAACAGATCGTCGAGCGAACCGCCCGACCAGAATGTCTCCTCGAAACTCGTCGCCGACTGGCGCAACCGCCTCAAACGCATGAGCTTGTCGAAGATCACCGCCCACGACCAGAACGAGGCCAGGAGCAGGAGCAGCAGTACGAGCTTGACGATAATGTCGGCTTGCCCGACCAGGTCGATGATCGAGAGAGAATGGGTCACGGCACCGGAAAGTTGCGAGGTTTCTACGGGCATTCTTGTCGGGCCTTTATGGCGTCAATCGGGCAGAGATCACAAAGATGAGGCGCAACTATGGCGCGCGGGGCTGGGCCGAGGCTTCACTTGCGAGCGCGGTGCGCAGCGCGCCCGGCAGGCGGCGAGGCCGGCCGTTGCGCCCGACGCAGGCGACGAGCACGTCGAGATCGGCAAGCAATTCGCCGCCGCGCCGGATCTGCTGGCGCAAGGCAAGCGTCGCGGCGCGAGCCTCGATGAGCGTCGTGTCCACGACAAGCGCGTCTTCGAGGCGCGCCGGCGCCAAATACTCCACCGCGCAGCGCCGCACGGCGAAGCCGACGCCGTCCTCGGCGGCGAGCTTGCGGTGCGGGAACCCCAGGCTGCGCAGCATCTCGCTGCGACCGCGCTCGGCGAATTTGAGGTAATTGGCGTGATAGACCATGCCGGCGGCGTCGGTGTCCTCGTAATAGACGCGCAACGGAAAGCTGTGGTTGAGGCCATGGTGGAAGCCGACGCTCAAGGCAACTCGTCCTCGACCGGGGCGAGCGGCGTCAGCAGGTCGAACTGGCCCGGCACACTCACCGGCACCGGCAGGTCGAGAAGGCGAAAGGCAATCTCGGTCAGCATGCGGCCACGCGGCGTGCGCTGCACAAAGCCTTCTTGCACGAGATACGGCTCGATGACCTCTTCGATGACGTCGCGCTGATCGCCGAGCGCCGCCGCCATGGTCTCGACCCCCACCGGGCCGCCGCCGTAATTCTGCGCAATGCATTTGAGATAGCGGCGATCCATGCCGTCAAGCCCGCGATGGTCGACCTCGAGCCGCGACAGCGCTTTGTCGGCGGCGGCCGCATCTACCGAGGGCCAGCCCTGCACGGCGGCGAAATCGCGGATGCGGCGCAACAGACGCATCGCGACGCGCGGCGTCCCGCGCGCCCGGCGGGCGATTTCGGCGGCGCCGTCGGGCTCAAGCGCGAAAGAGAGCACACGCGCGCCACGCGAGACGATCTGCGCCAGCTCCGCCGGCTCGTAGAAGACGAGCCGCAGCGGGATGCCGAACCGCTCGCGCAGCGGCCGGGTGATAAGGCCGGAGCGGGTCGTCGCGCCAACCAGGGTGAAAGGCGGCAAGTCGATGCGCACCGAGCGCGCGCCCGGCCCTTCGCCAATGATCAGATCGAGCTGAAAATCCTCCATCGCCGGGTAGAGGATTTCCTCGACCGCCGGCATCAGCCGATGAATCTCGTCGATAAAGAGGATGTCGCACGGCTGCAGGCTGGTGAGCAGCGCCGCCAGGTCGCCGGCGCGCTGGATGACCGGCCCGGAGGTGGCGCGGAACCCGACACCCAGCTCCCGCGCAACGATCTGCGCCAGCGTCGTCTTGCCGAGGCCCGGCGGGCCGAAGAACAGCACGTGGTCAAGCGCCTCGCCTCGGCTCTTCGCGGCCTCGATAAATACTGCGAGGTTATCGCGGAGCTGCCGCTGCCCGACGAACTCGCCCAAGGTCTGCGGGCGGATCGGCACCTCGGCGGCATCCTGCTCGCCGGGCTGTGGTGCGACGATGCGCTCTAGTCCACTGGCGGGAACGGCACTCATGCCCGCGCCTCAGCGGTACTCTGCGCCAATTCCTGCAAGCCGGCGCGGATCAGCGCGTCGACCTTGGCGTCGCCGCCGAGCCGGCGCGACGCCGCGGCGACCGCGCCGAACGCCTCGGCCCGACGGTAGCCGAGATTGACGAGGGCCGACACCGCGTCGCCGGTGGCGCCGGGGTCGTTGGCAGCCTGCACGACTGGCGCGGCGGCGTTGGTCGTGACCAACGCCAAGCCGCCGACCTTGTCGCGCAGCTCATTGACGATGCGCGCCGCGAGCTTCGGGCCGACGCCGTCGGCGCGCGCCAAGAGCGCCTTGTCCTGGGAAACGATGGCCAAGGTCAGGTCGTTCGGCGCGACGGCCGAAAGGATCGCCAGCGCCACCTTGGCACCGACCCCCTGCACCGTCGTCAGCAGGCGAAACCAGTCCCGCTCGGCGGCGTCGACAAAACCGTAAAGGTGAATGTGATCCTCTCGGACATGCGTCTCGATCAGGAGCCGCGCCGCCGCCCCCGGCTGCAGCTGGCCGAGCGTCCGGGTCGAGGCGAAGACGAGATAGCCGACGCCGCCGACATCGACGATCGCGCCGTCGGCGCCGATATGATCGAGGATGCCGGAGAGCTTGGCGATCATCGCACCACCCGCGCAGCCCATGACGCCATCGTACCCGCGTGGTGCGCGTGGCAGATCGCCACCGCCAGCGCGTCGGCGGCGTCGGCTTTGACGACGGCGCAGCCGGGTAGCAGCCGGCGCACCATCATCTGCACCTGCGTCTTCTCCGCATGCCCGGCACCGACGACCGATTTCTTGACCAGATTGGCCGAATATTCCGCCACCGGAACGCCACGTTCGGCGGGCGCCAGCAGCACCACGCCGCGTGCCGCGCCGAGCCGCAAGGTCGAGGCTGGGTTCTTGTTGAGAAAGGTCTCCTCGACCGCGGCGGCGTCCGGGCGAAAGCGCTCCAGCACCTCGCCCACCTGGCGGAACAGCGCGACGAGACGCTCGCCGAGCGGCAGATCGGCGGGTGCGCTGGCGACGCCGTCGGCGACATAGCTCAGCCGGTTGCCGTCCACGTCGATCACCCCCCAGCCGGTATGACGCAAGCCCGGATCGAGGCCGAGAACGCGCATCCCCCTCTACCCCCTCGCCCGGTTCAGGCGCTCAGCCGCGCCAAGACGTCCTCGCTGACCTCGAAGTTGGCGTAGACGTTTTGCACGTCGTCGCTGTCCTCCAAGGTTTCGAGCAGCTTGAAAAGGCTCGTCGCGGTTTCCTCGTCGATCGGCGAACTGGTCTTCGACCGCCATGTCAGCTTGGCCGATTGCGCCTCACCGAAGCGCTGCTCGAGCGCATCGCGCACCTCGTTGAAATCGCCGACTTCGGTCAGCACGAGGTGACGTTCGTCGTCGCTCTCGACATCGCTGGCGCCGCAATCGATGGCGGCTTCCAGCATGTCATCGGCGCTCGCGGTCTCGGCCGGAAAGACGATTTCGCCAGCGCGCGAGAACATAAAACTGACCGAATTCGTCTCACCGAGGGCGCCCGCGGATTTGGTGAAGGCGGCGCGCACCTCGCTGGCGGTGCGGTTGCGGTTGTCGGTCAGGGCCTCGACAATGACCGCGACACCGCCGGGCCCGTAACCCTCGTAGCGCACCTCCTCGTAGTTGTCGCCGGCCTCGGCGCCAGCGCCGCGCTTGATCGCGCGATCAACCGTGTCCTTCGGCATGTTGGCCTGACGCGCGGCCAGCACCGCGGCCCGCAGGCGCGGATTGGCATTGGGGTCGGGCAGGCCCATGCGCGCAGCGGTCGTCAACTCACGGATCAGCTTCGTGAAAATCTTACCGCGCTTCTTATCCTGCGCGCCCTTGCGGAACATGATGTTCTTGAATTGCGAATGGCCAGCCATCCGAAACGGTCCTCAAAGTTTCCTGGCCGAAAACGCGCGGGTTCCCCTCACCGCTCCCGGCGGCCTAACAAGCCAATATGGCAGGATTGGGGCGCGACGGCGAAGCGCGGCCTGCTACCTCGCGCTTCGCGCGAGGTT
>DATJSH010000247.1:0-13324 GCA_035504235.1 Allostellaceae bacterium
GGGGCCGATGACTCCTGCAAAAGCTGACGGCTTTGCCAGGGTGCCCTGATGGGTCGGCCGAGGAACTCGCTAGTCAAATTGGCGGCAGCGTATCTTGATCGCACCGCCTGAAAAACTCGCATCGTGGCGCCTCGGGCCAAAGGCGGTGGCCGGTGTGGGCCTCTTGCTCGCCATTGCCGGAACGGCCTCGCCGGAAGCCGTACCGCTCGAAAACCAGTCATCACGGGTGTTCGTCCCGCTTCCCGATTGGCTGATCATCGGCGCCCTTGCCGCACTTTCGACCGCGAGCCTCATCTTCATCGCGATGATCCTCCCCCGGCCCCGACCGCGCCGGAAGAAGGGGGAAGACGATTACGAGATGTACTACGAGCCGCGCAAGGTAACGCCGCTCCTGGGCGCCTTCCTACTGCTTTTGGCGCTGACTCCGGGCGCCATTCTCGGCGGCGCGATCTACTGGCTCGGTCGATCGGAGGTGTCCCTCGTCCCGCATTCCGGCGGAATGCTTGCTGGCGGCTCACACCCGCTAGCGGGGGCACCTGCTTCTGAGTCGCGGCCGGAAGTCCGGTCGCAGCCGGCATCGCCGGTCACCACTAGATTGATCGGGACGCTCGCGCTGCTGTTCGGATTCGGTAGCCTGGGCTTTGTTTTATGGCTGCGGTTTGGGGATCGATTACCGCGCATACCCGCCGACTTTGCGCCCTTTCACGCTCCACTGGCTGCCGCGGTCGAGACAAGCCTCGACGATTTGCGCTGCGAGCCGGATGCGCGGATCGCCGTCATCAGAAGCTATCAGCATTTCGAGCAGGTGCTGGCCAATACGGCATTGCGGCGCCGGCCGTCGGAGACCCCGCTCGAATTCATGCGCACGGCGCTTGGGAAACTGCCGTTGCCCGCCGCAGCCACTCGGAGCCTGACCGGCCTGTTCGAGCTGGCCCGCTTCAGCCGGCATCCAATGGGGACGGAGGAGCGGGAGCGCGCTTGGCGATCGCTACTCGAAATTCACGGCGCCCTCGACGAGGAAAGGCGGAAATCCGATGCCAGTCCGCCGTGAACGGCGCTGGCCGTGGATCATGGCCGGCTACGGTTCGCTGTTTGCCGTCACGGCCGCGCTGACGGCCTTCATCTACGATTCCGCCGCGCAGGAAAACCGATCCATCGTGATCCGGATCGCGGTGGCCTTCATCGTCGCGGTGATCTTGCTCCACCTTCGAAGCTATTTCCGGGGCGACGCTCGTTGCGAGCCGGAATCAGGGTTTGAGGATGCGCTGATTCGGCAACCGGCCGTGCCGAAGGTCGATCTGGGCTTCACCAAGCTCCGCGATGAGGTGGCAAACAGTCTCGCCAGCCGCTCCTATTTCGAGACGGTCCTGTGGCCCCGGCTGTCCGCTCTCGCCAAGGCGCGTAAGCTACCGGACCCGTTGCCGCTGCCGGCCGAGCGCGGTTGGTGGGGTCGCGGACCGTCCGGCCGGGCAATCGCCGCTTTGGTCGCCCGGATCGAGAGGGAGCGATGAAAGTCGTCGACGTCGAGGCGCGTTGCCGCGAGGTTCTCGACATGCTGGCGAGGATCATCGTCGGCAAGGACGAGGTGTTGCGCCGGCTGCTTGCCGGCATCCTGGCCAACGGCCACATCTTGATCGAGGATTACCCCGGGCTGGCCAAAACGCTGATCGCGCGGCTCCTAAGCGAAGCCCTGGATCTGAATTTCAAGCGCATCCAGTTCACCCCCGACTTGCTGCCCGGCGATATCACGGGAAGCTTTCTGTACGACCAGCGCGAAGCGCGGTTCGAGTTCCGCCGCGGCCCGATCTTCGCACAGCTGCTGCTGGCCGACGAGATCAACCGGGCCACCCCGAAAACCCAATCGGCGCTGCTCGAAGCGATGCAGGAGGGCCAGGTCACTGTCGAGGGCACATCCTATTCGCTCGAAACGCCGTTTCTGGTCATCGCCACGCAGAACCCGATCGACCTCGAAGGCACTTATGCGCTGCCGGAGGCCCAGCTCGATCGGTTCATCATGCGCATCGCCGTGGGCTATCCCGGGCGCGCGGAAGAACGCGAGATCCTCTCCCGGCGCCGCGAGCGGCGAACGGAGCAAGCGCATGTCACGAAGGTGGTGACACGGGACGAGCTGCTGGCGATGCAGGCGACGCTCGAAGACGTGCATGTCGATCCGTCGATCGAGGAGTACATCGTCGATCTCGCCCGTGGGACGCGGGAAGATCAGCGTATCGCCTTGGGTGCGTCGCCGCGGGGCAGCCTTGCCCTGCTGCGGCTCGCCCGCGCCCAGGCGGCGCTCGCCCGCCGCGATTTCGTGACCCCGGACGATGTCAAGGCGATGGCCGTGCCAGCGCTGGCGCACCGCCTGGTGTTGCGGCCCGAACTGTGGGTGTCCAGAGTGGCGCCCGGCGACATCATAGAGAACATCCTGACCCAGGTACCAACGCCGAGGGTCGCGGCATCATGATCATGCGCGCGACGCCGCTAGCCTTCTCGCTGGCGACTTTGATCGCCTGGATACTATTTCTCGATATCCTGGTCGATCGTGCCGAGCTGTTCGTGGCGGCGATCCCGCTCGCGGTCGGGCTGACGAGCCTGGTCCCGGCGAGGCGAATGCCGCGTTTCGAACTACGTCAGCGGATTTCCGCCGATCGCTTGTCTGAAGGTGACCGGATCGTCGTGAGCCTGACCGTAAGCGCGCTCGATCCGATACCGATGATCGAGATTCTCACGGTGCTGCCCGCATTAGTCGAGCTAGAAGCCGGCCACAATCGCGTTGTCCTTGCGGCCGAGGCGGGACAGGAGGTCGGTTCGAGCTTTCAGGTCGCATGCCCGGCGCGCGGGCGCTTCGATCTCGGCGTCATCTACATCCGATTGTGGGATCGTTCGGGCCTGAGCGTCATCGAGATGCGGCGGGCGACGTCGCGGCCGATTTCTGTCTATCCGGCGGTCGCGCGCATCCGCCGCGTGCCGCAGCCGGTGCGCACGCAATTCTCGATTGGCAATTACGTCTCGCCGCGGCTGGGGGAGGGTATCGAGCCCGGCGAGATCCGGCGCTTTCTTCCCGGGGACCGGACCCGCCATATCAACTGGCGGGCCTCGCTCCGGCGCGGACAGCTTTACGTCACCCAGTTCCACGAAGAGCGAAACGCCGATGTCGTGCTGCTCCTCGATGCGCTCTCAGAAACCGGGGCTGCGCCCCATTCGACCTTGGATCTTTCGGTCCGCGCCGCCGCCGGCATCGCCAACGCCTATCTCGCACGCAAGGACCGGGTCGGGTTTGTCGAGTTCGGCGCGTTCCTGCGCTGGATCGATCCGGCGACCGGTCGTCGCCAGAGTGACGTGCTGGCGGAAGGCCTCCTCCCGGCGGCCACCCATTTCAGCTACGTTGTGCCGCAACTCGATCGCCTGCCCGGGAGGATGTTGCCGCGACAGGCTCTGGTCATCGCGCTGACCCCGCTGCTCGATGAGCGTTTCGTTACGGCAGTGATCGACCTTATGGCGCGTGGGTTCGACGTGATCGTGCTGGCAATATCGCCGATCGAGTCCACGCAGCGGGTTCTCGGCCGCTCGCCGGCCAATGACATCGCGTGTCGGCTGTGGGAAATCGAATGGCGGGAGAAGGCCGACGCGCTACGCCGTCGCGGATTAGCGATCCTCGAGTGGCATCCCGACATGGCGCTCGAAGCGGCCCTGGCGCCCCTCGCCCGCTCGCGCCCGCGTTGGGCGGCACGGCGATGAGCCGGTGGTGGACCGCCCTCCCGCTTGCCGTTATGGCGGCGGTGCCGATTTGGACCGCGCCGTCGGCACCGATCGTTGCGATCGAAGCCGTCGCCTGCCTGGTCTGCGCCCTCGGGATATCTCGCTCGATGACGGGCCCGGCCACCGCCGGCTCCGTGATCGCCGTTATCGGCTATGCTGTGGCGCTGTGGTCGGCGGGTCCGGGCATCGACGTCATCGGCGCGGCACTGTTCGGCACGGCGCTGTTGTTCCTGCTCGATCTGCACGAATTTGCCCGGCGGTTTCGCGGCGCCGATATCGCGAATGAGGTGCTTCGGGCGCAAACCGCCTACTGGCTGGGACGGGCGGCCAGCATCGCCGTCGCAGTCGCGGCTCTGGCTGCGGGCGGGTTCGTCCTATCGCTGCTGGTTCCCGGCGCCGGCCGGGCCGTGGTTGCCGGGCTTGGCGCGGTGCTCGCCTTCGCCGGCGCCCTCAACGCCGGGATTGTCCGCCGACCGGGAGACATATCACCGGAGGCCTGAGAATGTTGTGGCCATCTGCGCGGCGGCGGGCCTCGGCAGGTCCGCGCCTGCCGCGGATCATCACGAAGCGGCCGTGTTGAGTTCCGCATTGCCCGGCACGGTTTGGCGGCGGTCGGCAAAGATGTCTCGGTACAAGTCTTCGCCAAGCTCGTCGGCAATGGTTCTCCTTCGAGCAACTTGAAACTCCGTGCCCGCTCGGCGCGCAGGAATAGCACGTTTCCCGCGTTCCTCTCGTAAAAGCCGCGCGCCAACTCGAAGAGATGGGTGACGCAAACGATCCTAATTCCCTTCTCCAGCAGGGCGGTCATGATCTGCCGCGCGATCTCCGATCCCTCGCGCTCGTTCGTCGCCGCAAACGACTCGTTGAAGAGCATCAGTGCGCCCGGCCTCAGATGCTCGATAATTTCACTCATGCGGCTGAGCTCCTCGTCGAGCTTGCCGCTTTTCATCGCGGCGTCCTCTTCTCGGATGTAATGCTCTTCTCGGATGTAATGCGTAAGGAGACCATCGCAGATGCTGGCGCGGAACGCCTTCCGCTCCGACGAACATGCCGGATTGCATCATCAATTGCGCCAGGCCGAGGCTGCGCAGAAAGGTCGATTTGCCGCCGGGTATTGGCGCCGGTGATGATCACCAATTCCTTGCCGTCGGCATTGGCGTCGTTGCCGACCACGCGATCGAGTTGCAACGCCAGCCCGACATCGTACAACCCGCGGCACGCCAGCCGCCGCTCTTCCAATCGCATTGGCACCGGGACGCAGACCGGTTGCCGCCTGCGCGAGCTCATCATGCAGGTTCAAGCATCCGATGTAGAAGGCCAACTCGGCCTGGAGCATGCCGAAGAAATCGCGCACATGATCGGCGGACTGCCCGAGGGCGCCGGCGACCACCGCAATTCCGCGATTGCGCAATTCCGCGAGCGCCTGGGCACCCGCCTCGTCGCGCGGATGCAGCGAGAAGCTGTACACCGGCGATTGCCGCGGGCGCAGCCAAATCGGGGCGGTGTCGGCGCGATTGGGAAGCCAGCGGCGCAGCCAGTCGAGAACATCCCACCACAGCTCTACCCACGTTCCCAGGCGCGCGGCAGCCCGCGCAGGACATAGTCTCTGCCTCGGTTCCCCTCGCCCAGCCGGGCGCTCAGCAATACGCCGTGTCGGAACCTGAGCTGATCGAGGTGACAGCGCGCCTGCGCAAAGAACTCGTCGTCGAGCTCGCGCTGCAGCATCGCAAAAAAAGTAGTCCATCCTTCCGAGGTGAGGCGGTGCGCGTGGGTGTCTGCGATGCGTCTCAGCTGCTTCAGCGAACCGAGGAGGTCCGACACCAGTTCAGACGCATAGCGCAGCAGCGAATCGGGATGGCGGGCGAGGATGGAGCCGACATAGTGTCGTTTCTGCTTCGCTCATCCGTTGGGCGGGCAGCTGCATGCTGAAAAAGAACGCTTGGGAAGGCCACGGTTCGAGTTTGGCCAGTGCGGGCGGTGTCGTCCGGCATGCTGATGCCCTGCCGAGTACGCCTATTGATGCGGCGGCGTGTTGAGTGTGCGGTGGCCGGCAAGCACCATGAGAGCGCGAGCCGCGGACTTCGTCTCTTCGTCGCTGGCGAGATAACGCCGCAGGCCATCGTGCTTCAGGGCGTACCGGCGCATGTCTTCGGCCATCCGCCAAAGAAGCGCCGCCTCATGCTCCAGCAGCTTTGCGGTGACGGGACTGTTCCCGAGCGCCGCAACCAGCGCCCAGAGATGCGGCAGGCAGATTTCGGAAAGCGAGGCGAACGCCTGATCCGAGTTCTGTCGCAGCCGCCCGGCGACCGCGGTCACCGCCACCGATTGCGCCGCAGCCTGCGCGTCGCAGACAACACAGATCACGGACTCCGGGGCGTGCATTCGGTGCGGCGCTGGCGTTCCGGACGATGGCGGCTCCTGTGGCGCCGCGATCGCCGATAGCCGTGACGCCCAGCGGTCGAGCACGCAGGCGTACCCCATGCAGGTGCCCTGCGGGGAAGCAAACTGCTCGTAAATCCAGGTATGGAAACTGCACAAGCCGCCGCGTTCGGCTAGGTCCTGCTGCCGCTCGGGATCGACTGTGATTTCGTATTGGAATTTGCGCAGAAACTCGAAGCATTGGTTGATCACGTGAGCGCAAATCTCGCACGGGTCACTCTGATGCGCTGCCGATACCGCTGCGCTTATTTCCGGCGCCCAGCTTGATCCGTGATTGCCATCTACGTGCTGCGCAATCTCCGCGAGCCGCTGGGCGAGTTGGCTGGCCTCGTTGCGGCACGGCAGTTCGCGAAAGAGCTGCCCGATGCGACGGCACATTCCGACCAGGAACACCCGGCTCTTCTCTTCGATTAGAAAGCGCACTAGCTTGGTCTCGAAGGCCGGGACCCCGCTCGCGGCGAGCTGGCGTTCGTCGCGGTTCTGCTTCGCTGCGAGCCCATCGCGCGCGGAAAGTGGGAAGATGCCGAGACCTTGGCCATCGAGCAGTCCGCGGAGCTGGTCGCGCAGGTAGCGCAGCGCATCGTCGCGTTCCCTGGGGGTCGCTATGTCGAGCTTGTTGACGACCACGAACACGACCTTGCCCGATGCCCGCGCGGTGTGCAGGAACCGGACCTCCTCGTCGGAGAGCGGTCCTTCGAAGCTCGTCACCAGAACAAAGGCATCTGCCTCGGGCAGGAAACGCTCGGTGGTGCGGGTATTCTCGATTATCGGCGAGCCGAGACCCGGCGTATCGACGAAGTGAAAGCCGCGCCGCAGCAGCTCTGCGCGCAGTTGCACGTCGGCGATTCTCACATTTCGGCGATTCCCGGAATTGCCCTGCTCGGTGATGTACTGCGGCAGCTCGGCGAGCCGGACTTCCTGCGGAATACTCAGACCGGCGTAGTGGATCACCGCCTTGTCGGTGGTGCCGTAGGATACAGTCGTAATCACCGAGGTCAGCGGCCGGATTCCCGTCGGCAAGCGGTCCACGCCGAGCACGGCATTCATCAGCGATGTCTTACCGCGGCTGAACCGACCGACGACGACGAGGTTGAAACGATCTTCGGCAAGCCTGCTGAATAGCTCGCGGACGCGGCTCTGTATCTCTTGCGGCAATCGCGAGTCCGATGCGCCCGAGCTTCGCAATAACTCGGCGAGGCGGAATTTGACGTGCTCGTACTCGCGGAGGTCCATCAGCGCTCCCGATCTTCGCGACGGCCGCAACCGTGCGGGAATGATCAGGAGTCATCAGCCGCCGAGATTGCCGGCGGCGGTTGAAGGCGAACCCCTTCGCCTAGTCTGCTAAGCTCATAGAGCTGCGTCGAAATGTCAAGGGCAGCGCACCTTAGACCTACCTCAGACCGGCCGAGAGGCTCCGCCCCCGGCGGCCTGGCGCCGCCCCTCGATGATATTCTAGGACGAATTTTATCAACCTACTTGAAGACGTCGCGCGGTTGCTTTAGGTATCTGTTGACGGGATGGAGTGCCCCGTTAAACGCCGCGAGGCTGATGACTCCTGCTACGGATGCCGCAGCAGGATTTTTTGTGCCTGCTGCCATCCACGACCGACGGTGCGGCATAGGAAGCGGGGGCGATGGACCCAGCAGGCGAAACGGTCGGTGCACTGGGACGGAGTAAGGCCGAGCGCCTGATCGCGCGGCTTCAAGCGCTCTACGATGCGGACCGCGCGGCGCTCGAATTGACCGCGCTCGGCCCCGCGGCGATCCCGCCCTTACGGAAATTTCTGTTTCAGCGAGAACCCAGCGGTCTTTACCAGCCCCGCGTGCTTGCGGTCTCCGCCTTGGCGGCGCTCAAGGCCGAGGACGTGCTGCTCGATTTTCTGTGGAATGCGCCCGCGGTCGACATCGTCGATCCCGTCGAGCGGACAGGCGAGGACGCGGTGATCAATGCTGCGGCGCGCGCGCTCGCCCACCGCCGCGATGAGAAGTTATTTGCGGCCCTAATCGGCATCGCCGGATGTCGCAGCCTGGCGGGCGTCGTCGAGGCGCTCGGCAAGATGCGGCGCAAAAAGGCAATCCCTTATCTGATCAAGGGCCTAGCCAGCGATTTCTGCCGGCCTGTAGCGGAAGCGGCCTTACACGAAATCGGCGCCGCAGCGAGGTCGGCGCTGATCGGTGTTGCTTTGAAAGCGATTCCGTCGGTCGATTCCGAAACGGTCTCGAGCCTGCGTACCAGACGCAGCGCCGTCACTGTGCTGCGCGACATCGGCGTTACTCTCGAGCAATGGTCGGTTCTAGAGCCGCTGATGTGGTCAACAGATGAATGGCTCTCAGCATCCGCTTGCAGACTTGGTCTCGCCCGCGGCCAGCCGTCAGTCGACAAGGAAGAAGCAGTACGCCGGCTCTTCCACCTGCTGCGCTCGTCGGATTGGCTACTGAGCCTCGAAATCGAAACCTGGCTTGCCGACAATTACGACGTCACCAGCCGTGTCATCGCCGAAGCGATCGAACGCGCCGATCCTGTCCTGCAAGACAGCCAAGTTCGTGGTTCGCTGCTGCGCGTCACTGCACGGATTGCCAAGGCGAGTCTCGCTCGCAGGTTCTGCGAGGGGGTTGACTCTTCATAACACTGACGAGACAATGAGTATTGGGATGGAGTCCCCAAGACTGCCGATGAGGCTAATGACTCCTGCTGCGCAACGACGCGGTGGGAGCGTATGGCCAGGCCCACCGGAGAGGTGGGCGTTATTTAACGCAACTCCTCGATGAAACTCGGCCCAGCGCGCACTCGAGGAGGTGAACCCTTGCGATATTATGTCTACCTCGATGTAGGTCCGATAATCCGTCGGTTGCGGCAAAACCCGAGCGAATTCGAGATGCGGGGTGCCGGCGTTCACCACCGGCCGAGCTGGCCGAGGCTTACCCTTATGCGCAACCGCAATGACCGAATTGTCGCTCTATGCCACCGCATCGAATTTCCAATTAGCCGTGAGCAAAGTGCGGTGCTGAAGGCGGCACTCGGGACTTGGGAGGAAATTTACTGGCGCCCGCTGATCGCACGCAAAACCGCCGAGCGGCGAATCACCCAAATCTGCTGGCGAATCGCCCAAATCTGCCACAAATTGACGCGTCTTTTTAAGCGGAAGACGCCATCGCGGCAGGCCTTCAGCGCCAAGTTCGCGTGGTTTGGCATCGGCTCTCGGCAGTGGCGTCGGCGTGGTTCTCGACCGCACCTTCGCATCGTTTCCTCACTACCCGAGGAGACGGCTGCATCCGCTAGTTTGTCGCCAGTTTTCTCAGTCGGGCCGCGATGAACAAATCCCGGCTTGATATTTCTTTGGGCGTGGACCGCTTCGCGGGTCGGCGCGGCCAGCCGCGTACTGCAGCGCGACGGCTGCAGCGAGAGAGGAGATATGCCGATGGACGATTTTTACCTCGATGCAAGTCCAATGATCCGCGCGTTGTGGGAGAACCCGAGCGAGTTTGAGCTGCAGCATCACTGTGTTCGCCACAGGCCGAGCCGCCACTGGCTCGTCTTCGACCGGAACGGCGCCGCTCGCATCGTCGCGCGCTGCAATTGTGCCGAGTTTCCAATTAGCCGTGAGCAGAGTCTGAAGCTGCACACGGCGGTTGCGGCCTGGAAGGAGACTTACTGGCGCCCGCTGATGGCGCGCGAGGCAGCCGAGCGACGAGTCGCCGAAATCAATCGTGAATTCGCGCGGCATTTCGGGCCGAAAACGCGCTGGCAGCGGGCCGTCGATGCGGTCGTGGCTTGGTTCGGCATCAGCCCTTCGGCACCGCATTTACAAGTCGATCCGACGCTACCCGAGGACGCGGAGTTGCATGGGTACCCGCCCCCGGCATCGGAGTCGGAGCCGATCCGGGACGAGCTGATCTCAGCTTGACGATTTGCGGGCCTGCACTGGCGCAACGAGAAATCCGCACCGACTTGCAACGACGAGGCGGCGGTGGAGACTGCCTAAAAGAGAGAGTGGAGGAAACGATGCCTTCAGAACCTATGGATGCTGCCGCCGGGAGTGCATTTGCTCCGGCTCTCGTGCCGCCGGGGCTCGTAGTGGACGACCCCAAAGCGCCAGCACAGGCGGCAGCTCCGCGCGTTATCCCGCTAGACCGAGCGGACGAGGTCTGCCCGGCGACACGACACACGTAGCTCTTGGGAGGAATGCCATGGCCATAGCAGACAGGCAGTTCGAAAGCGTCAGCGGCGGGGCCAGTGCGTGGATGACCGAATCGGTCGGCGGCATCGTCGCGACCGTGTTGACGATCCTTGGCCTCGCTCATATCGTCCCGCTGTTTCTCGTCGCCATCGCCCTGATCGCGGCTGGCGCTGCCTTGGTGTTGCGCGGTGTGGCAATCGTACGCGACTTCGCCCGGCTGCTGGCGCGTGCCGGAACGGCAACGGCCGTGACCGAGGTGGGCGGCAGCAGCGCCCTGTACGCCGAGCTGTTGGCCGGCGCCGCCGCCGTCATCCTCGGCATTCTGTCACTGCTCGGCGTCGCGTCGGTCGATCTCGTCGCCATCGGGGTAATCGCCCTCGGCGGCGCCCTGGTGCTGAGCACCAATGCGACAGCGCGGCTCACCGCCCAGAAACTGGCAATGACCTCCGGCGGCGACGAGGGCGCCCGGGTGGTGGCCGCCGAAATCGTTACGAGCTCCGCCGGCACACAAGCGCTTGCCGGCCTTACCGCGATCACTCTCGGTATCTTGGCACTGGCCGGTTTTGCCTCGGTCGTCCTGATCCTGATCGCATTGCTGGTGGTGGGCTCGTTCATCCTGCTCGATGGCGTCAGCATCGGAGGCACCATCCTGACCATGTTCCGCACGTCATAGCGGGATGATCAACAAGCCGGGCGGGGCCGGTCACGACACGGCGATAAACCGGCACCGCCCTACCATAGGAGGGAACGCTCTACCGCAATAATCGAAGCCGGGCATGAAGCCCGCGGTGCGGTTCCAATGAGCGAACGCACCCCCGGATGGGGTCCCGGGCACCCGCCAGATACGGCTGATAACCCCTACCCAATACTGTCGCGGGTAGCAGGGCTGCAAGTGCAGACCTGCCTACCCTGGGGATTGTACCGCCGGCCGCGGGCTGCTGGCACTCTGGTGGAGTTGAGGATGCATCACGTAATGCTGGTCGAGCCGGATGACGATCTTTGTTTGTCTTTGCGAGCGGACCTGGTGCACGCCGGCTGTCGAATAACGATCGTTGGCTCGGTCGCTGAAGCGACCGCCGCGTTGTCGGGCCTCGACAACATCGATCAAGTGATCACCGAAGCTTACCTTCCGGACGGCTCCGGTCTCGTGGTGGCAGAAGAGGTTAGGCGGTTAGGTAAGCCGGTTTTTGTACTGCGCAAGCGACGTGGGCGAATTGTCGTCTACGACCGCGAGGGTACCGTTTTCCTTGGCGACCGCGCCGGCGTCGGGTCGTTTCTCGCGGAGGCTTTGCTCCAAAGCCGGTCGACCGCGCCAGTTTGGCCCGAACCTCCCAAAGTCAATGCCCGGCGGCGGCGCGGCGGTCGCGATCAGCGATCAGCGATCGTGAGCACTCAGGCGCATGAGGCCAAAATGGAAAAGACAGCAACAACAGCAAACGACGCCGGCTACCGGCCGTGCGTCGGCATCATGCTGCTTAATCGCCGCGGCGAGGTCTTGGTCGCGTGCCGCAGCGACATGGCGGGCGAGGCATGGCAGATGCCGCAAGGCGGCATCGATGGAAACGAAGAGCCGCGCGCGGCGGCGATCCGCGAACTCAAGGAAGAGATCGGCACCGACCGCGCCGAGATTCTGGCCGAAAGTAAAAATTGGCTGTGCTACGATTTGCCCGCCGAGTTAAGCGACAAGGTGCGACATTTCGGGTGGCGCGGTCAGCGCCAGAAGTGGTTCGTCATGCGCTTCACTGGCGATGACAGCGAGATCAACCTCGCGGCTGAGCATGCCGAATTCAATGCCTGGAAATGGGTGCCGGTTCGCGATCTCCCCAACCTGATCGTGTCGTTCAAGCGGCAGGTTTACATCGACCTGCTGGCGGAATTTCCCGAGCTGAACCGCGGCCATTACCACAGCCTCGCGGAGCTGATGGCCGATCCGATCGTGCACATGACGATGGCGGCCGACAGCGTCCTTGAAAGCGATCTTTACGATCTGCTGCAGCAAGTCGCCGATAACATGCGAAGGCGCAAATAGCCGAGTCGCGAGCGTAGCAGAGACCAATCCGAATCCAGTGAAATGCCGACGACACCGGCAAACGAAATCGATCTCATTATCACTGCCGGCAGATTCAGCTTCAGCGCGGAAGGAACACCAGCCTTCAGTCGGGAGGACGTGGCCTCGCAGTGCCGGTGACAAGAGACGCGGCGGTGACGATTGCTGACCGCGTCGGCAAATGGCTGCAGCAGAATCGGGGAGCATTCTGCGACGATTGTCTCGCCAGGGAATTGCAGCTTCCTCGGCGCCGGCAAGCAAATCGAGCGTCAAAATCACTTGCTGCGGTCAGCTATTTCTACCGCGACAGGGGTACGTGCTCGATGTGCCAAGCGTCGGCTGCGAATGATACGGCTATCCCCTGACGACGCGTATCCTAGCCGCACCAGCAGAGGCCAGGTGACTTCTTCGCGAACCGCGTCCTCTCTGAATTCCGGATCGTCGACCGGAGCGTGGCCGAAATCGGCCAGCGCGACATCGCTCATCAGCGGGGTGTCCCTTGCGGACGTGGATCACCGCAAACCCGGTGCGCACGCTGATCCTCACCGAAAAGGCGAGCCGCGCGCAACCGTTTAACCTTTGGATAATTCCCAATACTAGCGTGTCCCCCGGATCGCCTCTCGCCCTGTTCACCCGCAGTCGCACAGAGGAAGCAGACCGTGTGAAAAGGCGAGTTTCCCGGCTGGCGTGGATTCCCTTTGGCGAATCAGTTCGCTAGAATCGCGGCATGCACCATATTGAAGGCTGTGATCGCAACCAGGCCAGCTTCTGCCGGCGCGGGTCGACGACTATGTTGATCGCAACAATCCGGTCCGCTTTATCGACGCGTTCGTTGATGGTTTGGACCTCAACGAGGCGGGTTTTGGCCGAGTTGCGCCGAAGGACACCGGCCGCCCAGCGTA
>DATJSH010000248.1:0-3862 GCA_035504235.1 Allostellaceae bacterium
CGGTCGAGACCAACATCGCCAAAGGTCTCGCCGAGTTGCGCCGCGCCTGGGTGGTGGGCCGCGGCGATGTCGAGGAGATCGCCGGTCGCGACATCCGCCCCGAGGATAACGGCCTGAAGCGCGGCGAGGAGTCGAACGTCCCGATCTTCGACCGCGCCCAGCGCCGCGTGCTGCGCGCCAAGCCCGGGGCCTCGCCAACCCAGCTCGCGTACGCGCGCAAGGGCATCATCACCCAGGAGATGGAATACGTCGCGATCCGCGAGAACCTAGGCCGCGAAGAAGCGCTCAAGCGCCTCGACAAGGGCAACTCCTTCGGCGCCGCGATCCCCGACCATGTAACGCCGGAATTCGTCCGCGACGAGATTGCCCGCGGCCGGGCGATCATCCCCAATAACATCAACCACCCCGAAACCGAGCCGATGATCATCGGCCGCAATTTCCTGGTGAAGGTCAACGCCAATATCGGTAACTCGATCGTCACCTCGTCGGTCGCCGAGGAAGTCGACAAGCTGGTGTGGGCGACCCGCTGGGGCGCCGACACGGTCATGGACCTCTCGACCGGGCGCAACATCCACACGATCCGCGAATGGATCGTGCGCAATTCGCCGGTGCCGATCGGCACGGTGCCGATCTACCAGGCGCTCGAAAAGGTCGACGGCAAGGCCGAGGAGCTGACCTGGGAATTGTTCCGCGACACGCTGATCGAGCAGGCCGAGCAGGGCGTCGACTACTTCACCATCCACGCCGGCGTCAGGCTCGCCTATATTCCGATGACCGCCAGCCGGGTCACCGGCATCGTCTCGCGCGGCGGCTCGATCATGGCCAAGTGGTGCCTCGCGCATCACCAGGAGAGCTTCCTCTACACGCATTTCCGCGAGATCAACGAGATCATGCGGGCCTATGACGTGTCGTACTCGCTGGGCGACGGGCTGCGCCCCGGCTCCAACGCCGACGCCAACGACCGTGCGCAATTCGCCGAGCTGGAGACGCTCGGCGAGCTCACCAAGCTCGCCTGGAAAGACGATGTCCAGGTGATGATCGAAGGCCCCGGCCACGTGCCGATGCACAAGATCAAGATCAACATGGACAAGCAGCTCGAGGAATGCGGCGAGGCGCCGTTCTACACGCTCGGGCCCTTAGTCACCGACATCGCGCCGGGCTACGACCACATCACCAGCGGCATCGGCGCGGCGATGATCGGCTGGTTCGGCACCGCGCTCCTTTGCTACGTGACGCCCAAGGAGCATCTCGGCCTCCCCGACCGCGACGACGTCAAGACCGGCGTCATCACCTACAAGATCGCGGCGCATGCCGCCGATCTTGCCAAGGGTCACCCGGCGGCGCGTCTGCGCGACGATGCGCTGTCGCGCGCCCGCTTCGAGTTCCGCTGGCGCGACCAGTTCAATCTCGGGCTCGACCCCGAAACGGCGGAGAAGTTCCACGACCAGACCCTGCCGGCGGATGGAGCGAAATTGGCGCATTTCTGCTCGATGTGCGGGCCGAAATTCTGCTCGATGGAGATCACCCAGCAGATCCGCGACTACGCCGCGTCGGGCATGGCCGAGAAATCCGAGGAGTTCCTCAAGCAGGGTGGGGCGATCTACACCGACGCCGAAGGCCGCCCGCGCGAAGCCGCGGATTGACGCCGGCGGCGGCGTTGCGAGCGTAGCGAAGCAATCTCAGGCGGGGTACGCTTAACCGAGATTGCTTCGTCGCTCCGCTCCTCGCAATGACCGCTCCTACCGCCGCCGACCTCGAAGCGCGCCGCGCCGCGCGCCGCTATCCCGACCGGCCGATGGTCGCCGTTCTGGCGGTTGTGCTGCGGCCTGTGGGCAAAGAGACTCAAGTGCTGATCGTGCAGCGCGCGCAGCAGCCCAATGCCGGGCGCTGGGGGTTTCCCGGCGGTGTCCTCGAATTGGGCGAGACCGTCACCGAAGGAGCGATGCGCGAGCTCAACGAGGAGACCGGTATCGTCGCCGAGGCGGCGGGCGTCCTCAACGTCAACGACGCGATCAGCCGTGACGACGAGGGCCGGGTGCAGTTCCACTACGTGTTGATCGCCGTCCGCGGGGTGTGGCAATCGGGCGAGGGCGAGCCGGCCGACGATGCGGCGGCCTGCGCCTGGGCCAGCCGCGCCGATATCGAGGCCGGCAAATACCCGACCTTCCCGACCCTGCTGCCGCTGTTCGACCTCGCGCTCGCCGCCGAGGGCTAAGCTCCCCCGACGATCTCACAACCCGGCGCGACGTTTCCGGCCTTGGGGCCGAGAACGCATCGGTTATTCTCTCGCGCGACCAAGAGGGAACCCGGCGCATGGGCCAGCTGATAGCGATGTTCTTCACGATTCTTGTCGCCGAGCTGGGCGATAAGACGCAGATCGCGACCCTACTTTACGCCGCGGAGCGCAGGGACCAGGCGCTCGCCGTCTTTGTCACCTGTGCCGGTGCGCTGGTGCTGGGCACCGCGATTGCCGTGACGGTGGGCGCCTATGGCGGACGCTGGCTGCAGAACGTCCCGCTCAAGCTGATCGCCGGTATCGGTTTCATCCTGATCGGCGTCTGGACCCTGTTCCAATATTACCAGGGCGATTAAGGCCCCAACCTAAGCCATATCCTTGAGCATCTCACGGCTGCGGCGGCGGCGTTCGGCTTCCTGGCGCCAGCGGATTTGCGCCTCGACCGTCATCGCCGGGCGGCGCATGCGCAGCTCGGGCCGGGTGCGCCGGAACAGGGCCATGATCGTCACGTCGCCGCCGATCGCCGCGACCGAGCGCGGCTCGGCCACTTCGGGCCGCGGCGTTAACGCCGCAGCGCCCGACACAGAAGCGACAAACAGCACCAGCACCAGCACCACACTCACCTCGCCGATCGGCAGGATCAGCGCCAACAACACCGCCGCGATCAAGCAGCAGCCACGCCAACCAACACGCACCACCTGGTCCTCCCCCAGCCTTCAACGGCGGGTTGGCGGAATCATAGATAAAAAGCCCGGTAAATGCGGACAAATTGATGGTTAAGATCGGGGCCAGTTTGGCGGGTCCGGCGGCGAAACTCGCCTGCTACTCGGCGGGGCTGATCGCCGGCCGACGCGGCGGATTGCTCGCGGGGCGCCGTTCCGCCGAACCGACAACGCGCATCAGCCCGCCGATCACCAGCAGCGTTGCGACGTAGAACACGAGCTGGATGCCTGCCGGCTGCGCGCTATAGCCGATCAGCGTGTGCAGAACCCGCCCCGCAATACTTTGCTCGCTAAGCAGCCACGACGTATCCCACAGATTCGAGCCGAGCGCCGGCAACAGATCCGCCTGCATCAGGAACGCCGCGCCCTGCGAGGCCAGCCCGGCGGCGAGCAGCAGGATCAGCCAACTCGTCACGCCGAAGAGCAGCCGCATCGGGATCGCGACAAGCCCCCAATAGATCGCCGTCCCGGCGGCGACGCCGAACGCCAGCCCGATCACCCCGCCGATCGCCATCGCGACCGGCCCCCCATTGCCCCCAAGCGCAATCCCGTAGAGGAACAGCACGATCTCCGAGCCCTCACGCAGCACCGCGAGCGCCACCACAAAAGCCAACGCCCAGAGCGGCCGGGCGCCGGAGCGCACATCGTTGCCGAGCTTCACGGCGCTCGCCGCCAGCTCGCGGCCATGGCTGCTCATCCAGATGTTGTGCCAGCCGAGCATGCAGACCGCGGCGAAAAGGATGGCGGCGTCGAACAATTCCTGGCCCATGCCCTCGGCGGCGGCGGCGATCGTGGCCGCGAAGAGCGCGACCAGACAAGCCCCCACGACACCAGCGACAATGCCGCTCGACACCCACAACCCACGGCCCAGCGCGCCGCGGCTCGCCGCCATGACGACGCCGAC
>DATJSH010000249.1:0-3010 GCA_035504235.1 Allostellaceae bacterium
TGGCGGCGGCAAGGATGTGTTTGTGCACGCGAGCGCGCTGCAGCGCGCGGGGCTGATGAACCTCAACGAGGGCCAGCGCGTGGTGGTTGACATCGCCGAGGGCCGCAAGGGCCCCGAAGCCGTCGGCATCACTCTCGCCTAGTCGTAGAGACCGCAGCATGCTGCCTGAAAAATAGGCAGCATCGCTGCCGTCTTGTCTTTATTGTTTTCTGAATGACCGTTTCCTCGCTTGCCGCGCAGCGTGCGCCGGATCGCCCGGCGACAATCGAGACCCGCCGTTCCTGGACCGTCTGCCTGACCGCGCTCGGCATCGCCGCCATCTCTTTCGCCGCGCCGGCGATCACCGTCGTCGGGCTCAAATCGATCGCCGCCGAGCTTGGCGGCGAGCGCTCGATCCCGGCGCTGGCCTATTCGCTGGCTTGGCTTGGCGCGTCGTTTGGCGGGATCGTGATGGGCCGCGCCGCCGAGCGTTTCGGCATCCGCGCCACGGTGATGTTCGGTGCGTCGATGATCGCCGTCGGACTGGTCGTAGCGCAAAGCGGCGGCGGCGCCAGCCTCTTACTCGGCTATGGGCTGTTTATCGGCCTGCTTGGCAATTCGGGCATCAACGCGCCGCTCTACATCTATGTCACGCGCTGGTTCGACCGCCGCCGCGGCACGGCGCTGGCGCTGCTCGGCAGCGGCTCGTCGGTGGCGGCAGCGATCTGGGCACCGATCTTCGCGGCGGCGGAGGCCCGCGTCGGCTGGCGCGAGACGATGCTGCTTTTCGCCGCCATCGAGCTGGTGTTGATCCTTCCGGCGGCGGCGCTCGTGCTGGGACCGGCGCCCGAGGCGAGCGGCGCGGCGGCCGATGCCGTTCTGCAACCAGGCCACCCGGTGTTGGGCTTACGTCCCAATGTAGCGCTCGCCGGCATTGCCATGGCGGGCTTCCTGTGCTGCGTGCCGATGGCGATGCCGCAAGGCCACATCGTGGCGTTTTGCGGCGATCTCGGCATTCCCGCCTCGCAGGGCGCGGCAATGCTGTCGGTGCTGCTCGGTTGCGCGTTTGTCAGCCGCCAGTTCTGGGGGCTGGTTGCCGATCGCATCGGCGGGCTGCGGACGGTTTTTTGCGGCTCGCTCTGCCAGATCACCGCGATGGTCGGGTTTCTGCTGACGCAGAATGAGGCGGGACTTTTTGCGGTGTCGGCCTGGTTCGGCCTCGGCTTCAGCGGCATCATCCCGGCCTATGTGCTGGCGGTGCGCGAGCTGTTCCCCGCCTCCGAGGCGTCATGGCGGGTGCCGAGCGTCCTGTTGTTCAGCGGCTCCGGCATGGCATTCGGCGGCTGGCTCGCCGGAGCGATATACGACACGGTGGGTTTTTATGCCGCGGCCTTCGCCGCCGGCATCGCGTTTAATGCCGCGCACCTGCTTGTGGTCGGTTCGCTGGTCTGGCGCGAACACCGGCTGAGGGCCTAGAGCACCAGGTCGAGAAACGCGCGGGTACGGGGGTTTTGCGGCGCCTGGAAAATCTGGCTCGGCGGCCCGGATTCGACGATGAACCCGCCATCGGTGAAATAGACCGTGTCGGCGATCTCGCGGGCAAATGCCATCTCGTGCGTCACCAGAATGCAGGTCATGCCGTCGGCCGCGAGTTCGCGGATCGTCACCAGCACTTCCTTTTTGGTTTCCGGGTCGAGCGCGGCGGTGACCTCGTCGAAAAGGATGACCAGCGGGTTCATCGCCAAGGAGCGGGCGATTGCAACGCGCTGCTGCTGCCCGCCCGACAGTTCACCGGGATAGGAGGCGGCTTTGTCCTCGAGGCGCACGCGCTTCAAGAGAGCGCGGGCGCGCGCCTCGACCTCGTGCCGGTCCTGCTTCAGCACCGTCACCGGCGCCATCATCACGTTCTGCAGCGCGGTCTTGTGCGGGAAGAGATTGTATTGCTGAAAGACGATGCCGACCTTGCGGCGCACCGCGAGCTTGTCGAGCCTGGGGTCGTTGACCTCGGCCCCGTCGACCAGGATCGAGCCTTTGTTGATCGGTGCCAGCGCGTTGATGCAACGCAGCAGCGTCGATTTGCCGGAGCCCGAGGGACCGATGATGCATACCGTCTCGCCGCGATGCACGACCATGTCGATCTCGCGCAGCACGACGGTCTCGCCGAAGCGCTTTTCCAAGCCTTTGATGATGATGATCGGGTCGCCGAGCTTATGGTGCTCCACCATCAGAATTTCACCTCCGCGCGGCGTTCGAGCGCGCGCGTCGCCAGCGCGATCGGATAGCAGTAGACAAAGAACATCGCGAGCAGCGTCGCGTAGAGTGGCAGCAGCAAGTCGGTGCGGTTTTCCGCGACTAGGGCGCCGCGCACGTCGGTCAGGCCATCCTGCACGCCGACAATAGCAATGAGCGGCGTCGCCATCGCGAGGATGGCGTAAAGGTTCATCCATGGCGGCAGCATGCGCTTCAGCGCTTGCGGCAGGATGATCTTGAACACGGTCTGCGCCGGCGAGAAGGCGAGCGACTCCGCCGATTCCCATTGCGCGCGCGGGATCGACAAGACGCCGCCACGCACGATCTCGGAGACGTTGCCCATCACCGGGATCGCGAGACCGATCACCGCCTTGATCCACGCGGGAAACGGAATCGAGTGTCCAAACAAGCGGAACTGGAACGGCAACAGGAACATCGTCAGGAACAGCAGCACCAGCCACGGCGCGTTGCGGGTGAATTGCGTCACCGCGCTGGCGCAGCGCTGGACGAGGCGGTTCCGGGCGATCTGCCCGAGTCCCAGCGGCACCCCGGCCACGGTGCCGATCGCCATCGACAGCACGCTGACCAACAGGTTGAGGAGGAACCCCGAGAAAATCAGCGGCAGCCATTTGATGACGAGCGAGAGGATGCTTGCGGAGGCGGACGACGAGACTTGCGCATGCGCCAGCGAAACCGCGTCGACCACCGCCGCGGCAGCGATTGCGATCGCCACGCAGCGGGCGGTTACTCTCGGCTCAGACATCGGTGCCCGGCATGCGCA
>DATJSH010000250.1:0-7933 GCA_035504235.1 Allostellaceae bacterium
TGGCGGCGGCAAGGATGTGTTTGTGCACGCGAGCGCGCTGCAGCGCGCGGGGCTGATGAACCTCAACGAGGGCCAGCGCGTGGTGGTTGACATCGCCGAGGGCCGCAAGGGCCCCGAAGCCGTCGGCATCACTCTCGCCTAAACCCTGCGCCGCGGCTGAGGATGGCGAGGCGGGCCTCGGCCGCCATCGCTCTGTTCCCGCACTGATAGCACTCGCGTAGAGCCTCAGACCGTTACCGGCTATTCTTCGCGGGCGCCACCGCCGGGAGCCGTCAATGCCGGTCGATATCGCGTCTGCGTCGGAGGCTCTTCCGCCCGCCCCGCCGGGGCCGGCTGCCGCCACCGCAGCGCGTGCGTATGACGCGTTCATTTCCTACAGCCACGCCAAGGACAAGGCGATTGCGGCGGCTTTGCAATCCGTCGCGCAGCGGCTCGGCAAGGCGTGGAGCGAGCGGCGCGCGCTGCGTCTCTTTCGCGACGATACGAGCCTGTCGGCGACGCCGCATCTTTGGCCGTCAATCCAGCGCGCGCTCGGCGAAAGCCGCTTTCTGATCCTGCTGGCCTCGCCCGAGGCTGCACGCTCGCAATGGGTCAATCAGGAAGTCGCCTGGTGGCTCGACCACAACGATAGCGACACGATTCTGATCGCGCTCACTGCCGGCGAGCTGGCCTGGGATGAGAGTGCAGCGGATTTCCGCTGGTCCGGGGAAACACCGCTGCCGCCGGCGTTGAGAGGCCGGCTCGGCGGCGAGCCGTTATGGATCGATCTGCGCCGGTTTCGCGAGCGCGTTCGCGCCCGCGATCCTCACTTCGCCGATCTCGCGGCGAGCCTGGCGGCGACGATCCATGGCAAGCCCAAGGAAGATTTGCTGTCGCTCGAGGTGCGTCAGCAGCGCCGCGCACTGCGTCTTGCCTGGTCGGCGGTCGGCGCGCTGGTCGTGTTGCTGGGTGTGGCCGGCTGGCAATGGACCGTTGCCACGCTGGCGCAACGCGAGGCGCAGCGTCAGCGCGACCAGGCCGAGCGCACGCTGGCCCTGGCAACCGATACCGCCAACGGGCTCATCTTCGATCTGGCCCAGAAATACCAGAACCAAGGCGTGCCGAAGGCGGTCATCGAGGACATGCTGACGCGCGCTCAGACCCTTCAGGCGCAACTCATGCATGGTGGGGCGATCTCGGCCGATCTGCAGCGCAGCGCCGCTGCCGCACGGGTGGAAGCCGCCAAGACCTTGCTCGCCCTCGGTAATGCCGGCGCGGCGTTGACCGCGGCGACCCAGGCGCGCGGCGTCTTCCAGGGGTTGGCTGAGGCCAACCCGGACAACCCGGATTATCGCCGCGAACTCGCTGTCGCCAATGGCCGGGTCGGCGATGTGCTGCGGGCGCGGGGAGACCTGCCCGGCGCGCTTGCCGCCTATCGCGACGATGTGGGTATTTTGCAGCGGCTTGTGCCGGCCGCGCCCGCCAATGTCGGGTGGCGGGCCGACCTGGCCACGGCGGACAACGATCTGGCGGACGTGCTCAAGGGGCAGGGCGAGCTTACCGGAGCGCTTGCGGCCTACCGCGACGGGACAGCGGCAATGGCCGCGCTCGTCGCGAAGGAGCCGGACAACGCCGACTGGCGGCGCGGCCTTGCGGCGGGCCAGCAACGGGTCGGCGACGTGCTGATGATGCAAGGGCAGCTGGACGGCGCGGCCGCCTCTTATCGCGCCAGCCTCGCGGCGATCGCGCCGCTGGCCGAGAAAAACCCCGACAACACGCTGTGGCAACGCGATCTCGCCGTCGCGCGGAGCAAGCTCGGCGACGTGTTGCGCGCGCAGGGCGATCTCGCCGGCGCGCTGGTCTTGTTCAAAGAGGACCTCGCCGCCTCGACGGCGCTCGCCGCAAAGGACCCCGGCAACGCCGATTGGCAGCGCGATGTGGCCGTCGCGGACAACAGGATCGGCGATGTGCTTCGCGCCGAGGGCGATCTCACGGGTGCGCTTGCGTCGTACCGCAGCGGTGATGCGGTGACGAAGGTCCTCGCCGACAAGGACCCCGGCAACACGCAGTGGCAGGACGATTTGTCGATCGGCGACGAGCGGATCGGCATCGTCTTGATGGCGCAGGGCGACCTCGTCGGCGCGCTGACCGCGTTCCAAAACTACCGCGCGATCCGCCAAGAGCTTGCGAAACGCGACCCGACCAATACGTCTTGGCAACTGTCACTGTCGATCGCGGCGAACCATATCGGGCAGGTGCTGGTCGCCCGCGGCGAGCTTGGCGGCGCCCTCGACTCGTATCGAGACAGTCTCGCCGTGTTGCAGTCCCTCGTGAAGACGGATCCGAGCAATGCGGCCTGGCGGCGAGAGGCGTCTGTAACGGAAGACAGGGTCGGCGCCGTGCTCCTGGCGCAGGGCGACATTCAGGGCGCACTGGCTCATTACCGCGTCGGTCTCGCGACGATTCGGACGCTTGCGAAGAGCGACCCCGGCGACACCGGTTGGCAGCGGGATCTATCGGTTGGCAACGAAAACGTTGCCGACATCCTGGAGGCACAGGGCGATCTTGCCGGTGCGCTCGGGCTTTACCGCGAGGATCTCGGGATCATCCAAGGACTTGTCGCCAAGGACCCGAGCAATGGCGACTGGCAGCGCGACCTTGCGGTCGCCAATAGTAAGATCGGCGATGCGCTGATGGCCCAGCTCGACCCGGCCGGCGCGCTTGCGTCGTATCGCACGGCGCAGGCGACGATGCAGGCGCTCATGCAAAAGGGCCCGATCAACCCAGGCTGGCAGTTCGACCTGTCGATTGCAAACGACAAGATCGGCGACGCGCTGAAGGCGCAGGGCGATGTTGCCGGTGCTCTCGCGTCCTACCGCGAGACGCTGGTTGTGCTCAAGGCGCTCGTCGAAAAGGACGCGGCCAACACGGCATGGCAACGCGCCCTGTCGGTCGAAGACAACAAGATCGGCGACGGACTGAGGGCGCAGGGCGACGTTGCGGGCGCGCTCGCCGCTTACCGCGACAGCATTCCCATCATCCGAGCCTTGGCCGCGAAAGATCGAAGCAATGTCGGCTGGCAACTCGATCTGGTCATCACATTGACGAAGGCCGTGGGTGCTGGCGACGACGCGGCCGCGAACTACAGCGAGGCGCTCACGGTGCTGCAGCGCCTCAATGCGACCGGAAAGCTGCCGGCGGACAAGAAGCCATGGCTGCCGGCGGTGGCGACACTGCTGGCCAACGTAAAAAAGGGCAGTTGAGCTTTCCGCGCGTGGCTTTGAAATCTCACGGCTTGAAACGCCAAAGGGTTTTCACCCGCATGGTGTCCGGGAACCGAAGGCGATGCGAAACTGTCTACTGACGGGAGCCACGACGACGCGCATAGCCGCCGGTTCCGCTTCGGGAGCGGTAGGCATGTCATTCCAGGGGATGCCCGGAACTCGGCTTTATTATCTTCATCCGCTTCTCGCCGGCCCGGTTGACGCGTGGGCGCGGCAGCTGGATCGGGCCGTCGCCATGCGGTTTGACACGGTCGCGATCGCGCCGCCTTTCGCGGCGGGCCGCGCGGGCGATCTGTTCCTGACCGCCGATCACGAACGGCTGGATGACCGGCTCGGTGCGGGGGATGCGGCGGCGGCGCTCGCGCGTTTCGCCGAGGAATGTCGGGGCCGCCAACTGCTCCCGATGCTCGATGTCGTGGTCGATCGGGTGGCCGTCGAGCACGCGTTCAACGGCCTTAGGGACTGGTACCGTGCGAATTCTTCCGATGAACTTCCCGATCCGCGGCAGCCGTCGCGGCGGCCGGACATTGCGTGGCTGACGGTCCGGAATGATTGGGTCGGCCTCGTCGATTGGTGGGCCGGACGGTTCGCCGCGTGGATCGATGCCGGGATCGCCGATTTCCGTTGCGTCAGTCCCACTAGCGTGCCGGCGGCGCTCTGGCACGATCTGATCGCCGCGGTTCGGCAGCATCACCCGCGAATCCGGCTTATGGCCGCGACGCAAGGCGACAAACCCGCCAAATTTGAGGTGTTGAGCGAATGTGGGTTCGACCTTGTCGCCGCATGCTCGAGCGAGTGGGATTACCGCGCGGAGGAGTTTTCCGAAATCGTCGACC
The DNA here is from genome assembly GCA_035504235.1 of Allostellaceae bacterium. GTDB lineage: Bacteria > Pseudomonadota > Alphaproteobacteria > ATCC43930 > CGMCC-115725 > DATARH01. The sequence goes on from DATJSH010000250.1 coordinate 4,100, forward strand.
GATTGGCGCACATCGCGCCCGTCGTCGCGATGCCCGAGGCGCCGTTCGATCGCCGCCTGAGCCGCTTGTTCCGCGACACCGGCCGCGCGCAGCGCGCCGCGCGCCGCGCGCTGGCCTTGGCAACCTCCTATGGCGCCGGCTGGATGATGCCGATGGGGTTCGAGTTCGGCGCGGCGCGCGCCATGGACGCCGCGCGCGACCGGCCCGAGGATTTTGCCCGCCTCGTTGCCGAGGCGTCGTTCGACCTTTCAGCCGAAATCGCCACGGCCAATTCGCGATTTGCGGCAACCTACGAGGAAGGCGCCTCGGTGCGCCGGCTGTCGTCGCCCGGCGCTCCCGCTGCGGCGCTGCTGGTTGCCGGCCGGATGAATGGCGCGGTTCACGGACCGCGTCTCGTCCTCGCCAATGCCAGCCTCGAAGATCCGGTGCGCGTGCCGCTCGCCCCACTGCTGATGGCCAGCGGTCTCGACGGTGCGACGGTTGACGACGATGGCGGCCCTGGGCCGGTCGGTCCCGACGGCGCCGTCATCATCGAGCCGGCCGAGGTGCGGACGATGCGGCTCGCCAGGACCGCGCCGATCGCCCGCCCGGTGCGGAATGCGATCGAAGCGGCAACGATGCCGCGGGTCGCCGTCGAGGCGGTCAGCCCCTCGGTCGATGACGGGCGCTTTCCGGCAAAGCGGCTCGTTGGCGAGGTCGTCGAGGTTTCCGCCGATCTGATTTCCGACGGCCATGACCGGCTCGCCGCTGCGCTGCTGTGGCGCGCGGCGGACGAGGAGGTATGGCGCGAAGCTTCGATGGTCGCTTCCGGCAACGACCGCTGGGTCGGGCGCTTTCCGCTCAGCCGGATCGGCCGCTACCTTTTCACGATCCTCGCCTGGAAGGACCGCTTTGGGAATTTCGCCGAGGAGCTCGAAAAGAAAAACGCCGCCGGCCTGCCGATCGAGTTGGAGCTGGAAGAAGGCCGGCTGCTGATCGAAGAGGCGGCGGCACAGGCCGATCGCGCCGTGGCGTCTGATCTGGCCGAGCTCGCCGCGCGCTTGAAGCAGGTCGATCCGGAGGAGCGCCGCCGGCTGCTGCTGACCCCGGCGACGACGGAGTTGATGACGGCGGCGCGCGTCCGGCCGCACCCCCATCAGCATCCCACCGAATACCCGGTCGAGGCTGAGCGCCGCGCCGCCGGTTTCGGCAGCTGGTACGAGCTGTTCCCCCGCTCCCAATCGGGTGACCCCAACCGGCACGGCACCTTCGCCGATGTGATCGCGCGGCTGCCCGCGATCAGTGCGATGGGCTTCGACGTGCTGTACTTGCCCCCGATCCACCCGATCGGCCGGGTCAATCGCAAGGGACATGACAACGCTCCGCACGCCGAGCCGGGCGAGCCGGGCAGCCCCTACGCGATTGGCAGCGAAGAAGGCGGGCACGAGGCGATCAACCCCGCGCTCGGCACGCTCGACGATTTTCGTCGGCTGCGCGATGCCGCGGCGCGCCACGGCATGGAGCTGGCGCTCGATTTCGCGGTGCAGTGCGCGCCCGATCATCCCTGGTTGCGCCAACACCCGGATTGGTTCGACTGGCGGCCCGACGGTTCGATCCGCTATGCCGAAAACCCGCCGAAAAAATACGAGGACATCGTCAACGTCGATTTCTACGCCGGCAGCGCGGTGCCGTCGCTGTGGCTGGCGTTGCGAGATATCGTCCTGTTGTGGGCGGGTGAGGGCGTGCGGCTGTTCCGCGTCGACAACCCGCATACCAAACCGCTGCCGTTCTGGGAGTGGCTGATCGACGACGTTCGCGCCAAATACCCGGACGCGGTTTTTCTGGCGGAAGCCTTCACTCGTCCCAAGCTGATGTACCGCCTGGCGAAGATCGGTTTTTCGCAGTCCTACACCTATTTCACCTGGCGCAACACCAAGGCAGAGCTGACCGAGTATCTTACCGAGCTGACGACCAATGCCCGCGAGTTCTTCCGGCCGCATTTTTTCGTCAACACGCCGGACATCAACCCGGTCTTTTTGCAGACTTCCGGCCGGCCGGGGTTTCTGATCCGCGCGGCGCTGGCGGCGACCTTGTCCGGGCTGGTTGGCCTCTATAGCGGGTTCGAGTTGTGCGAGGCGCGCGCCCTGGCCGGCCGCGAGGAGTATGCTTCGTCGGAAAAATACGAAATCCGCGCCTGGGATTGGAACGCGCCCGGCAACATCATTGCCGAGGTTACCCGGCTCAACCAGATCCGGCGTGCGAACCCGGCGTTGCAGACGCATCTCGGCGTCAGCTTCCATAACGCCTTCAACGACCAGATACTCTATTTCTCGAAAGCGACACAAGACCTGCAGAACGTGGTTCTGGTCGCGGTCTGCGTCGATCCGCGCTTTCCGCAGGAATGCGATATCGAAGTGCCGTTGTGGCTGTGGGGATTGGACGATACTGCCGCCGTCACCGTGGCCGACCTGATGGGCGGCGGGACCTTCACCTTGGCCGGCAAGACGCAGCACATCCGCCTCGATCCGGCGGCGATGCCGTTCCTGATCTGGCGCATCCGGCCCGTCGCCAGCGGAGTTGCGTGATGAAGAGGAAGCGCAATCTGCCGGTGATGGCCGACCCGCTTTGGTACAAGGACGCGGTCATCTATCAGCTTCATCTGAAGTCGTTTTTCGACTCGAACAATGATGGTGTCGGCGACTTTCCGGGCCTCTTGCAAAAGCTCGATTATATCCAGAGCCTTGGCGTCAACGCGATCTGGCTGCTGCCATTCTATCCGTCACCGCGCCGCGACGATGGATACGACATCGCCGATTATCGCGGCGTGCATCCAGATTACGGCACGCTCGCCGATTTCAAGCGCGTGGTGGCGGGGGCGCATCAACGCGATATCCGCGTCATCACCGAGCTAGTGATCAACCACACTTCCGACCAGCACGCCTGGTTCCAGCGTGCACGGGCCGCAAAGCCGAAAAGCGCCGCCCGCAATTACTATGTCTGGTCGGACCACGACGACGCTTACGCCGCCACGCGGGTGATCTTCGTCGATACCGAAAAATCGAATTGGACCTGGGATGACATGGCCGGAGCCTATTACTGGCACCGTTTCTATTCGCACCAACCAGACCTCAATTTCGACAACCCGCGCGTCCTGCAGGAAGTGTTGAGCGTGATGCGCTTCTGGCTCGATCTCGGGGTGGATGGGCTGCGCCTCGACGCGGTGCCGTACCTGGTCGAACGAGAAGGCACCAGTAACGAAAACCTGCCGGAGACCCACGCCATCCTGAAAGAGCTGCGCAAGGCGCTCGACGATTACGCTCCGGGGCGGATGCTGCTGGCGGAAGCCAATCAGTGGCCGGAAGACGCCAAGGAATATTTTGGCGATGGCGATGAATGTCACATGTCGTTCCACTTCCCGCTGATGCCGCGCATGTACATGGCGATCGCGCAGGAAGACCGCTTTCCGATCAGCGACATCATCCGCCAGACCCCGGCGATCCCCGAGAACTGCCAGTGGGCGATCTTTCTGCGCAACCATGACGAGCTGACGCTCGAAATGGTCACCGACAAAGAGCGCGACCTGCTGTGGAGCACCTATGCGGCGGACCGGCGCGCTCGCCTCAACCTCGGCATCCGCCGCCGCCTTGCGCCGCTGCTGGAGCGCGACCGGCGCCGCATCGAGCTGATGAACAGCCTGCTGCTGTCGATGCCCGGCACGCCGGTGATCTATTACGGCGACGAAATCGGCATGGGCGACAACATCCATCTAGGTGACCGCAACGGCGTGCGCACGCCGATGCAGTGGTCGCCGGATCGCAACGGCGGTTTCTCGCGCGCCGATCCCGGTGCGCTGAT
>DATJSH010000251.1:0-4815 GCA_035504235.1 Allostellaceae bacterium
ACCGGTCTGATATCAGGTTTCCAATAAGCCAAGCTCTCAACTGCATTCGCGTCGTCGACATCACCCGGCGTTTGGATCGAACACCCGCTGACAGCCTGCGGTTTTCGCGGCCCCCATCGGTTCGGATGCGTAGCCACGGGCATCCCGGCCGAAGTCTTGAAATCCAAAAAGGCGGAGCCGTAAATTTTCGGCATCGCCGGCATCGAACCTCTGAGCGTCGGCGGCTGAGAGACCGTTGTGTTTTCGCTTGAACAGGTGAGAAAGGTGGCTGCGCAATCTCCTCCCCACAATGCCGAATACTGTCTGTACCGAGCAGTTGAGTGTGATCAGAAGGCCGAGGAATGCGCCGATTTCAAAAATAAGCAGATATTTCTCGACTTGGCCAAACGTTGGCGCGACTTAGCTCAGCAGAGCCAAGACGGCTCATCCCTTCGTCCAGTAGGCGAAGCCCGCAACCGCGCTCCTCCCGAATAGCCAAATCCATGAAGACTGCTGGAGAGCTTCGCGCTGACGCTCAGCGCTGGCGCGAGACCGCTCGTCGTGTCACCGATCCCGATCTGCTGCAAATGATCCACGAGTTGATCGAGGAATTGGAAGCGCGCGCCCGCGAATTAGAGAACGGCGCATAGCGCTGCCGCTACGACCGGTGCGCACGCACCGCCTCTCGACGACCCTTACTCTGTGGGGTTGAGAAGCCGTGTGTCGGGTATGGCGAGTTCCAAGGGGTCTCCCGATGGCATAGACTCTCGACGATGTTTCTGCGGGGAGCGGACGGGATGGATAAGGCGCTGTCGGGTATTCGCGTCATCGATATGACGCACAATCAGGCCGGGCCGGCTTGCGCGCAGATGCTGGGGTTTCTCGGCGCCGACGTCATCAAATTGGAGGAGCCGAAAGCCGGTGATGTGGCGCGCACCGTCCATGCCGATAAGCGGGGCAGCGACAGCCTCTTTTTCCTGCTGTTCAACGCCAACAAGAGGAGCCTGACGCTCAACCTCAAGAGCGACGACGGCAAACGCCTCTTCAAGGAGGTCGTCAAGCAGTCCGATGTGCTGATCGAGAATTTCGGACCGGGCGCGATGGAGCGGCTGGGGCTCGGCTGGGACGTGCTCAAGGAGCTCAATCCGCGCCTCGTCTACGCGACGATCAAGGGCTTTGGCAGCTACGGCCCTTATGCCGGGTTCAAGAGCTACGAGCCGGTGGCGCAGGCGATGGGCGGGGCGATGAGCGTCACCGGCTTCCCGGAGAACCCGCCGACTTTGGTGCTGCCCGCGATTGGCGATAGCGGCACCGGCATGCAGATGGCGATCGGCATCCTCGCCGCGCTGCAGCAGCGCCATTCGACCGGGCGCGGCCAGCATGTCGAGGTGTCGATGCAGGACGCGGTCGTCAACATCATCCGCGTCTCGCTGCGTGATCATCAGCGCCAGGGCAAGCCGATGGAGCGCCACGGCAACCAGCTCGGCCACACCGTGCCGGGCACCACCTATCCCTGCGCGCCGGGCGGGCCGAACGACCATGTACTGATCTTCTGCCAGCAGCAGATGTGGCAGGCGTTTTGCGGTGCGATGGGCCAGCCCGCGCTCGCCGCCGACCCGCGCTTTGCGACCGGCGATGCGCGCTGGGACAACCGCGCACAACTGGAGCCGATGATCGAGGCCTGGACCCGCAGCCACACCAAGCACGAGATCATGAAAATCCTCGGCGATGCCGGGGTGCCCTGCGGCGCCTGCCAGGACACTGGCGAGGTGCTTGCCGACCCGCATTTGAAGGCGCGCGAGATGATTGTCGATATCGACTATCCCACGCGCGGCACTTACCAGACCGTCGGCTGCCCGGTGAAGATGTCTGATTCGCCGGCCGAGATCACCAGGCCGCCGCTCCTTGGCGAGCACACCGACGCGCTGCTCGGCGAGCTGTGCGGCGTCGATCCCGATCAGGTCAAACGGCTGCGCGAAAGCGGGGTCATATGATCGGCTTTCGCGCGCGGCTCGGGTTTCTGCTGCCGCCGGGCAATCCGACGATCGAGCCCGAGATAATGGCGATGGTGCCGCAAGGGGTGTCGCTGCATTTCCACCGCATGGTGGCGCGCGGCACGCCGGGCGCGCTCGACGGCCAGGCCGAGCGCAATGCCTCGATGGTCGCGCATCTCGACGAAAGCATCGAGATGCTGGCGCTCGTCAAACCCGACATCGTCGTCATCGCCCATACCGCGACGAGCTACGATCTCGGCCGCGAGGCCGAAGATGCGCTGCTTGCGCGTCTCGCGCAGGCGAGCGGCACGCGCGTCACGACCGCGTTCGCCTCGGTCGCGGCGGCGCTGGAACGGCTCGGCGTCAAACGCATTGCGCTCGGCGCGCCCTATTCGGCCGAGACCACGGAAAAGGGCAAGGCGCATCTCGAAGCCCACGGCTTTGAGGTCGTCAGCCACGACAACCTCAAGCACGCCGGCAACATCTACGACACGACGGCCGAACAGGCTTACCGCCTGGCGCGCGCGGTGGACGTGCCCGAGGCGCAGGCGGTGTTCCTTTCGGGCACCGGCATGCCGACGGTCTCGGTGCTCGACATGCTCGAAACCGACCTGCAAAAGCCGGTCATCTCGAGCAATTCGGCGATGATGTGGCTGGCGCTCAGGGCCTGCGGGGTCAATCGGCCGATTTCCGGCTTTGGCCGGCTGTTGACGCTGGACTGAGCGACCATATCTATTGCGCTTATATGCGCCTATTCGAGGAGCCCGACATGGCTGAGATTGCCGAACTCGACGCGCCCGACAGCCTTGAAGCCGCGCTCAACTACTACGTCGATACCGGCGACAAGCCGGTCTCGATCGTTGCCGGGCCAGGCGGGATCGACACCAGGCTCGGCGGGGGCGACAGCGAGGCGCACAGGGTGCGGCTGACCAACGGCCGCTTGCACCTCAAGGAATTCGCGATCGACAAGAACGGTTTCGTCTTTGTCGACCATCCGACCAAGGTCCGTGACTTCTACGACGAAGACGAGGTCCGCCGGGTCTACTACCCCGAAATGGAAGAACTGATCAAACGCGAGGCCGGCGCCAAGCGGGTCGTCGTCTTCGACCACACGCTACGCACCCAGGACCAGGCGCAGCGCGAAACCAGGCAGATCCGCGACGTCGTGCGCCGCGTCCACAACGATTACACCGAGTTCTCGGCGCGGAAGCGCGTGCGCGACCTGATGGGCGACGAGGCCGAGGAACTCTTGCAGCACCGCTTCGCGATCGTCCAGTGCTGGCGGCCGATCCGCTTGGCCGTGGAGAGCTGGCCGCTGGCGATCGCCGACTCGCGCACCCTCGACGCGAAGAACATGGTCGTCACCGAGCGGCGCTACCAGGACCGGATCGGCCAGACCATGGCGATCACCTGGGACCCCAACCACCGCTGGTACTGGTTCCCGCATATGCGGCGCGACGAGGCGCTGGTGTTCAAGGTGTTCGACAGCGAGACCGACGGCCGCTCGCGCTGGACCGCGCACACCGCGTTCGACGACCCGACCTCGCCGCCCAACCCGCGCTTCCGCGAAAGCATCGAGATCAGGACGCTGGCGTTTTTCTAATTCAGTCGTCGCCCCGCGAAGGCAGGGGCCCAGGGGCACCGCCTTATCGCTGCCTCTGGTTTCGGCTTCGCGGGAAAGACGAATCAGGGGCGCGCCAGCGCGGTCAGCTCCCCAACGCCCGTCGCGTTCTTGAACTCGCGGATCAGCGCCAGGCTTTGCTCGATCCTCTCCGCGCTCAGCCCGGAATTCGGCATCAAGGTGCGGTATTTCGTATCGATATCGGCCCAGTCGATCCCGAGCGCCGCCGAGCCGTGCGGCAGGAACACCGTGGCTGCGCTCTCGCGGCCATCCACCGTGCGGATCGTCACCGTGGCGCCCTGGCGGTAGCGCGCGGCATTTTCGCTCGGCGGCGGACCGACGGTGATCTTGTCGATGAGCCGGTGGATGACCGGATCGGCGATCTTTTCCGGCGTGCAATGGACCCAGCCGAAATGCTTGTCGGCAGCGCCCGCGGCGGTGAAGTAGTGCGGGCTGTGCGCCATGTCGATCAGGTCTTTCGGGTGCTTTGGCCCGCCGAGCCGGGTGAGGCCCGGCCGCGACACGGTAATGCTCTCGACCTCGCCGGCGCTGATATTGCCCTCGCGCGCCGCCTTGGCGGCGGCCTCGCCAAACGCGTGATACGGGTGTCCACCCGGCACCAGCTTCACCGCCATGTCGGTGAGGATGTCCCAGTCGTCGCCGCTCGGCGTTCCCAACTCGATCACGTCAAGCCCGCCATAGACCTTCAAGAAACCGGTCGGTCCTTCGAGCACCGTCTCCTCAGCGATAAAGCCCTTTTGCGCGGCGAGCGCGGCGTCGATCGCGGCGCGGGTGACGAGGCCGGCATGATACTCGCGGGCGACGCTGGTATCGGCCGCCTTGACGACGCCGCTCGCCGAGGTCGCGGCGAGCGCGATCGTCTGCGTCAGCTGCGCGGCGTCGAGCTTCAACAGCTTCCCGGCGCAGACCGCGGCGGCGAAAATCGCCATCGTCGAGCCGTGATGCCCGCGGTCGCGGAAATCGGGGCTCACCGGGCCGCTGATCCGGCCGGCGGCCTCGTAGCCGCAGACCATCGCCGCCAGCACCTCGCGCCCCGAAGAGCCAAGCCGCTCGGCCAGCGCCAGCGCGGTGGCCGTCAACGGCGTGCCGCAATGGACGATGGCGCGCAGGTCGCTGTCGTCCGAGGCGGCGGCGTCGCTCATGATCGCGTTGACCTGCGCCGTTTCGGCCGCCGGCAGTTTCGGCCCGGAATCGTACCAG
>DATJSH010000252.1:0-4263 GCA_035504235.1 Allostellaceae bacterium
CTGGATGTCGATGACATCGAGCGCCGGATTAGTCGGACTTTCGAGAAAGAAAGTCTTGGTATTGGGCCGCACCGCGTTACGCCAAGCATCGAGGTTGCAGCCGTCCACCAGCGTTGAGGCGACGCCAAAGCGCGGCAGGTATTCCTCGATGACGTAGCGGCATGAGCCGAACATGGCCTTCGACGCGACGACGTGATCGCCGGCTTTGAGCTGTCCGACGAGAGAGATGGTAACTGCCGCCATGCCGGTCGCGGTGGCACGTGCGGCCTCGGCGCCTTCGAACGCCGCCATGCGGCGCTCGAACATGTCGACGGTTGGATTGGCGAAGCGGGAATACTGATAACCGGGATCCTCGCCCTTGAAGCGCGCCTCGGCCTGGGCGGCGGTGTCGTACACGTAGCCCTGGGTGAGAAAGAGCGCTTCCGATGTTTCGCCGAACGGCGAGCGAATGGTGCCTGACTGCACCAGCCGCGTTTCCGGGCGGTAGTTCTTCTTTGCTGACGCGGACATGCGGCCCTCCTTGGCCAAAACAAAACCCGGCCGGGAGGAAAATCCTCGGGCCGGGCTCACGCGTCCCCGGCCTTTTAGCGATTTATTTTACGTGGCTGCAAGCCGGCCGGCTCAAATGACCACGGGATAAGCTTCCTTATACGCCGGGCCCTTATTGGCGTCAAACGCGCATCGGGCTAGACCGCCCTTTGTGCCGCTCTCATTCAAACCTTCCGATCGCGGAATCCTGCCCGACAGTATGATCGCGGAGCTGGCGCAAGCGGGTGCGATCGTGGCAGCGTTTCCGTTTGCTGCCGACCAGATACAACCGGCGAGCCTCGATCTGCGTCTCGGGGCGGTAGCCTATCGGGTACGCGCGAGTTTTCTGCCGGGTCCCGGCATTACCGTCGCTCACCGCATCGCCGAACTGAAGTTGCATGAATTTGCACTCGCCGACGGCGCGGTGCTGGAAACCGGCTGCGTCTACATCGTTCCGCTGATTGAGAGGCTCGCGCTGCCGGCCGAGATCGCGGCCTCGACCAATCCAAAAAGCTCGACCGGTCGGCTCGATGTGTTCACCCGCGTGATCGCGGATGAGACACGCGGGTTCGATCGCGTTGCCGGGGGATATCACGGTCCGCTCTATGCCGAGATCAGCCCCAAGACATTTCCGGTGCTGGTGCACCAAGGCTCGCGGCTGTCGCAGTTGCGCTTGCATCGCGGCGATGCCGCCCTCGATGCGGAGGCTCTGCGGGTATTGCACGCGCGCGAGCGATTGGTCGATCGGGCCGAGGCGGTAATGGGCGATGGCATTGCAGTGAGCATCGATCTTTCCGGAACCGATAACCATGCTGGCTTGCTCGCGCATACGGGCCACGACAAAGCATCCGGTATCGTCGGCTATCGCGCCAAGCGCCATACTGCCGTTATCGATGTTGAGCGTCGCAACGCCTACGATCCCGCCGACTTCTGGGAACCGATTGCGGCGCGGGCCGACAAGAGCCTCATCCTCGATCCGGACGAGTTTTATATCTTGGCATCTACCGAGGCGGTGCAGGTCCCGCCGGACTATGCTGCCGAAATGGTGCCATTCGATCCTCTCGTCGGCGAGTTTCGCGTGCACTATGCGGGTTTCTTCGATCCCGGCTTCGGTTACGTTGGCGCCGGTGGGAGCGGCGCCCGTGCGGTGCTGGAAGTGCGTTCGCGCGAAGTGCCGTTTATCCTTGAGCACGGCCAGGTCGTCGGCCGTCTTGTCTTTGAGAAGATGCTGGCGCGGCCCGACCAGCTTTACGGTGCTGGCATCGGGTCGAACTATCAGGCGCAGGGCCTCAAGCTGTCCAAGCACTTCCGCGCGTGAGTGGGGAACGTTGCCCCCTCATGGGCTACCGCGTGGGGTCACTGCAAAATTGTTGTGGCAATTCCTGAAAAAGCGGGTTTTTCTCACTAGGGGTATTTGAGCGGCGTCAGAACAGTGAAGGCGCGCGCAATGATGCGGGCACTGATCGTCGGTATTGCCGGCCTGGCGCTGGCCCTGGTGGCCATCGAGCCGGCCGGCTCGCAGTCGGGCTACGACCGACCGGGCGGTGATTATGCTCGCGCGGCGGTCGCCAATGGCGACCCCGCGGTCTGCGCGTCGCGGTGCGAACATGAGGCCCGCTGCCGGGCCTGGAGCTTCTCCTACCCGACCTCGTCCGGTGGACCGGCCATGTGTTCGCTCAAGCGCGAAGTCGGGCACCCCGTGCCGGCGAATTGCTGTGTATCGGGCGTGCGCGGCGCTGGCGTTGTTGAACCTCGGCTTGGCGAAGTCGAATATTCAATTGACCGCGCGGGTGGCGACTACCGCAATTTCGAGACGAAACCTGACCCACAGGGCAAACCCTGCGCTGATGCGTGCCAGGCTGAAACGCGCTGCCGGGCTTGGACCTATCGGCGTCCGGGTTATGGATCGGCTGCCGCGCGCTGCTATCTCAAAGGTGAGGTCAAGCCACCGCGGAATCGGCCGTGCTGCATTTCAGGGGTGCTGCGCTAGGCGCGCTCTTATCGAACCGCAGTGAAGAAGCGGGAAAGGCGAAGTCCGGACGGCCACTCCAAGAGCGGCTTGCTTCTGGTGGCCAAATCCCACGAGCCGACGAGGGCATCTACGCGTCCGACCAGATCGCCGACGGGAAGAAAGCCCACGCCGCCGGCGCCCACCGCGACGCGGCTGTCAGCCGAATTGTCGCGATTGTCGCCCATGACAAACAAGTGGCCGGGGGGAACGACGACCTCGCGCATGTTGTCGAGCGGATCAAACTCGTTCGATTTGAAGATCGTATGCTGACGTCCGCCCGGCAGCGTTTCTGTCAAGCGCGCCACCGCTTGATCGGAACCGTTTTCGGTTTCCATCTGGCCGACCCCGTCGGGCCTTAGACTCACGGGTGTTCCGTTGATCCAAAGCCGCCCGTCGTGCATGGCGATCTTGTCGCCGGGGAGCCCGACCACGCGCTTGACCCAGATTTGCGAACGATCGCCTGGCCACCGGAAAACCACAACGTCACCGCGATTGGGCATCGCTCCGAAAATGCGGCCCGTGTCGGGAAGCGTAATAAACGTCGGCAGGGAGGAGGAGCTGTAGCCGTAAGGGTATTTGGTCGCCAACAATTCGTCGCCGATCTGCAACGTCGGCTCCATGGAGCCGGAGGGAACATAAAATGGTTCGGCGATGGCCGTCTTGGCGGCGATAACGACCAGCACAATCGTGAGCACGTCGGCGACGGATTTAGTCCAGCGCGCCAAGTGCGAGGCGCCAGCCGACGATTCGCTATGGCGAAATATACTCATGGGGTCTGTTGCTCCAACAATTGCATGCCGGTCGCGTCAGCCGGTGCCACCGACCGTGATGCGGTCGATGCGCAATGTCGGCTGGCCGACGCCGACAGGCACGCCCTGGCCGTTCTTTCCGCAGGTGCCGATGCCATTGTCGAGGGCGAGGTCGTTGCCGACCATGGAAACGCGATGCAGGTCCGTTGGGCCGTTGCCGATCAGCATGGCGCCCTTGATCGGTGCGCCGACTTTGCCGTTTTCGATCCGATAGGCTTCGGTGCACTGGAACACATATTTGCCCGAAGTGATGTCGACCTGTCCGCCGCCGAAATACGTCGCGTAGATGCCGTCCTTGACCGAGGCGATGATTTCGCCGGGCTCGCGGTCGCCGGCGAGCATGTAGGTGTTGGTCATGCGCGGCATGGGTACGTGGGCGAAGCTTTCGCGACGGCCATTGCCGGTCGGCTTCATGCGCATCAAGCGGGCGTTCTGGCGATCCTGCATGTACCCGACGAGGATGCCATCCTCGATCAGCACGGTGCGATTTGTCGGCGTGCCTTCGTCGTCGATCGACAGCGAACCGCGGCGCAGTGCCATGGTCCCGTCGTCGACGACGGTGACGCCTTTGGCCGCCACCTGTTGCCCCATGAGGCCTGCGAAGGCCGAGGTCTTCTTGCGATTGAAATCGCCTTCGAGACCGTGGCCGACCGCCTCGTGCAGCATGACGCCGGGCCAGCCTGGGCCGAGCACGACATCCATCTCGCCGGCGGGCGCGGGGATGGAGCTAAGATTCACCAGCGCTTGACGTATGGCGTCGTCGGCCACGCCTTGCCACGCGTCAGTGACGAGGAAGCGCTCGTAGCCTTCGCGGCCCCCATAACCGGCGCTGCCGGTTTCCTGGCGGTCGCCCTCGCCCACAACGACCGACACGTTGACGCGCACGAGCGGCCGCACGTCCCGATAGGTCTCGCC
>DATJSH010000253.1:0-8992 GCA_035504235.1 Allostellaceae bacterium
ACGAAATTGACCCGAAGGCGACCTGCGGGCTGCAAAATTGCCGCTGTGCAAAATGGTATCGGACCCCAGTTCGGCCCAGGCTAAGCCGATATGATAGAACCTCGAGCTGTAGCCCCGAATGCGACCATTTACCCTCGAATAGGTGTCACGCTTAACTTGATGCGCTTTAGCGCGAAGCCCGGCGGCTCCGCCCGTGTCGAGAGAGCGCGACCCGCCCAGCAGGGCGCTGACGTCTTGGCGTTCACTCTGCCCAAAATGAAGCTTACGCTGCAACTTTCGTTCGATCCTTCGATGGCTACTTCCTTCCTTCGCCGGCCTTCTTGAACGTCAGGGGCAATGCAGAGTTCGCAGCGGTGACCTTAGTCCTCCAAGCCTGACGTGAGCGCCGCCGGCACGGGATAGATAATGTGGCGCAAAAGCAATGACCCGCGCCGCTCATTCGGAGAGACGCGGGTCACTCAATGCCATCGTGCGATCCAAAATTTCAGAACGTGGGATATTTTGGTTCGGTGCAACCGCCGCAGACCCAGGGATAATCCCAGTCGGCGACCTTGCCTTTGTCCGCGGCCAAATAGGGATTCCAGGGATGCGGCTCCAGCACCGTCTTGCTCTGGTAGACAATAGAGAACTGACCGTTAGGCTGGATCTCGCCGATCATCAGCGGCTTGGTGAGGTGGTGACTTGGTTGCATCACCTCGGTGAAGCCGGCCAAATCCTCCATTTTCTGGCCGATCATCGCCTGACGGACCGCATCGACATCGGTGGTGCCGGCCTGCTCGACGGCGTGGACCCACATATGGAACAGCAGATATTCAGCTTCCATTGGGTCGGTGGTGACCGCCTTCGGATTTCCAATGTAGGCATGCCACTTGGCAATGAAGTCCTTGTTCTCCGGCGTGTTGACCGATTCGAAATAGCTCCAGGCGGCGAGATGTCCGACCAGCGGTTTGGTATCGATTCCCGCCAGTTCCTCTTCGCCGACCGAGTACGCGATCACCGGAATGTCGGTCGCCCTGACGCCCTGATTGCCGAGTTCCTTATAGAACGGTACGTTGGCATCGCCGTTGATGGTCGAAATGACGGCGGTCTTTTTGCCGGCGGAGCCGAACGCCTTGATGCGCGCGACCTCGGTTTGCCAGTCCGAGAAGCTGAATGGCGTATAATTCTCCAGGATGTCTTCGTCCTTCACGCCCTTCGCTTGGAGAAACGCTCGGATGATTTTGTTGCTGGTGCGCGGATAGACGTAGTCGGTGCCTTCGAGCACCCAGCGCTTCACTGAACCGCCGTCCGGGCTCATGAGATATTCGATCGAGGGGATCGCTTTGTTGCTCGGTACCGAGCCGCCATAGAAGATATTGTATGAGGATTCCTCACCCTCATATTCGAGCGGATAGAACAGCAGTCCGTTGAGTTCCTCGAACACCGGCAGCACGGACTTGCGCGATACTGAGGTCCAGCAGCCGAACACAGCGGCGACCTTATCCTTGCTGATAAGTTCGCGCGCCTTTTCGGCAAACAGCGGCCAGTTGGAAGCCGGATCGACCACGATCGGCTCGATCTTCTTGCCCAGGAGACCGCCATGCGCGTTGATTTCGGATATCTGCCACAGCATCAGGTTCTTCAAGATGGTCTCGCTGATGGCCATCGTACCCGACAACGAATGCAGGATGCCGACCTTGATAGTGTCCTCGGCCGCCGCTCGTGCCACCGAGGCCGTCAGAAAAACCGACGCAACCAAAGCATGAAGCCAAATCGGTCGTGTGGTTCTCATGTTCCTTCTCCATTGAGACGCAACGGCGCTGTGCTCGTGCAGCGCGTTGGCGATTACTCCGGCTGCGCAAAGTCATGCCCGGCCGGGCCCGGCACATCGAGAGCCACAGCTGAAAAAAGCCATGGCGCCGGAAATCCGCCTCAACGCGGCCCGCCTTCGTCCAAACATGCCTAGCGGATAGTCCAAGTTTTTATCTTTTAGTCAGCCTCTGCATGCGCCTTAGGCAGACAACACTGGAGCCTCGACGTGTTGGGTCCAGTTGACTCCAATTTGAGGAGGCCAGTTGGCCGCAGATTTGCAAGCTGGACTCATGCGGCTTAAAATCTTGCATCGGTTCAGGCGTCGACCGGGCCCCGACGCGATCGCCGACAACGATGGCGGTACTCGGGCGCATGCAGATTCCTGTTCTTTTGGACCGATCCCGTTGTGAATCGCTGACCAATCAGCTGATCGAACAGCTGCGCGACGCCATCCGCCGTGCACGTATCCGTCCCGGCACCCGGCTGCCGTCGTCGCGCCGGCTATCGGATCAACTTTGCGTCTCGCGCAATACGGTCGTGCGCGCCTATGATGCGCTGATCGTCGAAGGCTACGTCGAATCCAGACCAGCATCAGGCATTTTTGTTTCGAAAAGCTTGCCGGGACCGTCCATCGCGCCGGTAAATCCGGTGGAGCACAACGGCGGCGCGATGACACACATGCCCATGCCGCCATTACCGTTGCGGCTGCCAACGGCTGCGCTGCCGGTCCATAATCGCCTGCTGTTCGATTTTTTCCCGGGTCGACCGAGCGCAGCATTGTTTCCGCTGAAGACATGGCGGAGGCTCTTGCAAAACAATCTGTCGCATGGCGGCAGCGTCGGCTTGTCGCAATACGGCGATCCTGCGGGCCTCCCGGCGTTGCGCTCGGCGATCGCGGATCATCTGGCGACAACGCGCGGTATCGCAGCCGAGCCGGGCAGGGTGATCGTCACAACCGGAGCGCAGGAATGCATCAGCATCGCAGCACGCCTGTTTCTCAATCATGGCACGCCGAGCGCCATCGAGGACCCCTGCTATCAAGGGGCGGCGTTCGCGTTCGAAGCCAGCGGCTCGGAAATTATCAGCGTTGGGATCGACTTCGAGGGGGTCATTCCGGAGCAACTGCCGCAGCGCCCAACGGCGCTTCTATACCTCACCCCGTCGCATCAGTACCCGACCGGACACACCGTGTCGCTCGACCGCCGCCGTGCCGTTGCGACCTGGGCGCGACGCTATGGCTGCTACATTCTCGAAGACGATCGCGACGGCGATTTCCGCTATGAAGGCTCGTCGTTACAGGCCGTCGCGGCTCTTGCTCCCGACTGCACGATCTATATCGGCAGCTTCTCGCGCACACTCGGCGCCGGGCTGCGGCTCGGCTATATGGTCGTTCCCGCACAACTGGCCGGCGTCGCAGCGGCAGCGAAGAGTCTGCTCAATCACGGCAATTCCTGGCTGGAGCAGGCCGCGCTGGCGGAGATGATGCGCGGCGGTTCCTATATGGCGCATCTGTTGCGCGCATGCTCTCACTACCGCGAGACTCGCGACATCCTGCTGGCGGCGCTGCGCCGCAACTTCGGCGACGTCACGGTGAGCGGCGAAAGTAGCGGTCTGCACCTGGTGTGGTACCTGCCTGCCGGCGTACCGAATGCCGCGGTCGTTGAGGGCTTGGCACGCAGCGCGCGGATTGGCGTCTATTCGTTCGTCTCCGCCGGCGCCTATGTGTGGCGTCGCTCCCCTTCGATCGAGCGCGGACTTGTTCTCGGCTATGGGGCGCTTTCGCATAAGCAAATCGAGCAGGGTATTGCGCGCCTCTCCGATACGATTGATGACGCGATCGACGACCCGCGCGCTGATGTGAGCGAACTTCTGGTGCGGGCGACCGTGCCACTGCCGCCCATCCAAAGCGGTGGCAAAAGGGCTCGCTATCTGGACCCCCGATTTCGTTCCCAACCGGCACTAGCAACACGCAGCCGCCGCCGTAACAGTTTGGCGCACAGAATTGACCGGCCAGCGGGCGGCCCGATGATAGACGTCACAAGGCTCTATCGATATCCAATCAAAGGCTTGAGCGCCCAACCGTTGGTCCGCGTCGCGCTCGCCGCTGGCAAGCCATTCCCGCACGACCGCATCTTCGCCCTGGCGCGACCGGGCGCGCCTATCGACAGCGAGGACCCGAAATGGGCCAAAAAGGGGCTGTTCGTCATGCTGATGCTGGACGAGGGCCTGGCGAAAGTCTCGACCTCGCTCGACCTGGAAACCATGCGGCTCACCGTCATGGAAGGTAATCGGGAGGTTGCATCCGCCGACCTCTCCGACGAAGCCGACCGCAGCAAGATAGAGAACCTGTTGTGGCGGCTGCTGCCGACGTTGCCGGGACCGCCGGTTCTGATTTGCTCCCGCGGCGGCCACTTTATGGACAAGCCCGACAGCGTCATCTCTCTGATCAATCTCGCGACAGTCAGAAGCCTGGAGCAGCAATGGGGGGTCGAGATTGATCCCTTACGCTTTCGCGCAAACATCTATGTCGACGGCGCGCGGCCGTGGGAGGAGTTCGACTGGGTCGGCAAGGATATCCGCATCGGTGACGCGGTGTTCGCGGTGGATCGTAAGAATGGCCGCTGCGGCGCGACCAACGTCAATCCGACGACGGCACGGCGCGACCTCGACATTCCCAGTTCGTTGCGGGCAACGTTCGGCCACAAGAATCTCGGCGTTTACCTCATCGTCCGCGACGGCGGCGAAATCGCGGTCGGAAATTCGGTATTGGCACCACGATCGGTTGCCTCGGCCGTGCCGTCGAACCCGGCTTGGTTCGATGGCGGCGGCCGACGTTTCATTTGCCGAGGTTGCTACTTCATCTACGAAGAGGCCAAGGGACTGCCGCAAGATTCGATCAAGCCGGGAACGCCGTTCGCCGCTCTCCCGTTATCGTGGCGATGCCCTGATTGTGGGACCGACAAAGCGACCTTTCGTCCCTACGTCGAAAAGGTCGCGAGCGGTTGACCAAGCAAGCAGTAATCCATTTTAAGTTTGGAGCTGATTGGCTTCGAGCATGATTGCCTCCCATGGGCGTCTAGGATCTTTGCAGATTCGGTACTGAGAGCGCGCGATAATCAAATCGCTGATAGAAGAAGCATCAACATGAAAGAGCGGTGCGTCAACATCACCAGCAAAAAGTCTTTCCAGGCGGGTAAATCGATCCGGCTTAGCCTACAGAGTGGTGAGGGGGTACCAGTCAGGGCGATTACATGACAAAGGCGCGGACCGCGCCATCGAGCAGCCGCACCTTGAGTGCCGCGAAGGCGCGCAAGCGACTAGGCAGCGCGAGGGATCAGTTCGAATTTGTGCCGGAAGAATTAGTTGCTGAATGCCTGCACCTTATCCAGCGTTACCATGCCGGTAAGCCATTCGGCTCGGTAGCGGATGTAATCTGGCGCTCAGACGCGCATCGGCTGGTGAAAGATCATCCCGCACTAAGAATTCTGTTCGAGTATGCGTGCAGCACACGTGGCGCGAAGTTGGCGAGACAGAGGCAAGAAGATATCGCAGCGCTCATCCTGGCCGCGGAAATCTTGGTGCGGGAATTCGGCGGATGGAGCGCGCAGTTTCCTCAGGCGAAGCAACAGGCGGATAGGCTGTTTACTAAATTATCGATAGATCGAGGATGGTTGATCGGCATTTATGGCTACCCAACGTTGGACTTTCCCGACGGCATTATCAGCCAAGAGCGGCTTCGTTCATAACTGCCGGGCCGCGCACGGTCCTGATTTTGTTCTTATTCACCCGGACGTGCTGAGCCAAATATTCGGCGTCTCTCGCCACTCCGGAGAACCGGCGGGATTGGTGCACGTACTCGCGAGCTTCGCGCTGCCGAAGCTTGTGGACGAGGCGATCTATGAGGTGACAACCCCAAGGCGACATCATCTGGCGGTGGATCGCGGGTGGCGGCAATTGATCCGAAGCTAAACGAGCACGCTTGTATTGTGCCGGGTCTTGGCGATGCTGGAGACCGTGCCTTTGGGACCATGTAATTGCGCAAGTCTAGTCCTGCGCAGTGCGTCCGATTATGCCACGCGCATGGACTCGAGCTCGCGGGTGAGTATCTCAGCAAAAACTGATGTGAGGATCGGGAGATTGCGGCCGCGCAATTGTCCAATGGCGAGTTTCGCACGCGGCTGGGCAAATAAAAGCACAATAATTAGGCATCGCCGGCGTAATGGTCCTCGCAGAAAAGGGGTTTTTTCGTGGCCCCGATCTTGCACGTTGTTTGATAAAAATGTGGGAGAGAGGGATGCCACGCGTAATAGTAGACGCTGAACCGGTGCCGCTTTCCGTCGACACCGATCACGCGGCGCTCATCATCATAGACATGCAGCGCGACTTCCTCGAAGCCGGCGGCTTCGGCGAAGCGCTTGGCAACGACGTATCGCGGCTGCAGGCTGCGGTCGCCCCCTGCCGGGGGATGCTCGCGGCCGCGCGCGACCTTGGCATGCTCGTCATTCACACGCGTGAAGGGCATCGCCCCGATCTGTCCGACGCGCCGCCGCTCAAGGTCGAGCGCGGCGATCCAAAAAACCGCATCGGCGCGCGCGGGCCAATGGGGCGCATCCTCATCCGCGGCGAGCCCGGACACGACATCATTCCCGAGCTTTATCCGCTGAGCGATGAGCCGGTGATCGACAAGCCCGGGAAGGGCGCCTTTTATCAGACTGATCTCGAACTCATGCTGCGCAATCGCGGCATCGGCACGCTGCTGGTCTGCGGCGTGACCACGGAAGTGTGCGTGAACACCACGGTGCGCGAGGCCAACGACCGCGGTTTCCGCTGCATCGTTTTGGCGGACTGCTGCGCCTCCTATTTTCCCGAAT
Organism: Allostellaceae bacterium; assembly: GCA_035504235.1. Taxonomy (GTDB): domain Bacteria; phylum Pseudomonadota; class Alphaproteobacteria; order ATCC43930; family CGMCC-115725; genus DATARH01. The sequence goes on from DATJSH010000253.1 coordinate 6,663, forward strand.
TCCACGAAGCCGGCCTCGCCATGATCAAGGCGCAGGGCGGAATTTTCGGCTCCGTTGCGCCGTCGCGCCCGCTGGCCGATGCGTTGGCCGAGCGCGGCGCCAAGCTGTTCGCCACTCGATAAAGGCCGGGACCACAGAAACGGGAGCGTTCGATGACGACCACTACAGTCAGCGCCGACTTTCGTCCGCGATTGTGGACGCCTGGCGACTGGAATGCCTTTTTCGGCTTCGGCACCAACATATTGGTCAACATGCTGACGCTGACCATCCTGTTACGCTTCGTGCTGAAAATGCCCGACCCGATCGTCTTCGGCCGCATTCTGCCGGCGATGGGCCTGATGATGTGCCTGTCGACGTTTTATTATGCCTTCCTGGCCTACCGGCTGGCGAAGCGAACCGGGCGCAACGATGTCTGCGCGTTGCCCTCGGGCATCAGCGTGCCGCACATGTTCATCGTCACGCTGGTGATTATGCTGCCAATCAAGCTCGCGACCAACGATCCGATACAGGGCTGGGAAGCGGGGCTGGTGTGGGTCTTCTTCCAGAGCTTCATTCTGATGGCCGGCGGCTTCATCGCTCCGATCATTCGCAAGATCACGCCGCGCGCGGCGCTGCTTGGAACCCTTGCCGGCGTCTCGATCACCTTCATCTCCATGACCCCCGCGCTGCAAATGTACATGACGCCGGTGATCGGGCTCACGTGTTTTGCCGTTATCGTCGTGAATTGGCTCGGCGGCTTCAAATACCCGATGGGCATTCCGGCCGGCCTCGTAGCCATCGCTATCGGCATGCTCATCGCCTGGGGTTCGAATTTATTTGGTCTCAATTACGGCGGGCTGAGCGGCAAGGGCATCGTCGACGCGTTTACGAATTTCGGCTTCAATGTGCCGCTGCCCGCCTTCGGTCATGTGTTCTCGGGCTTCAAGTACCTCGGCGTGATCCTGGTGACCGCGGTGCCGTTCGGCATCTACGACCTGGTCGAAGCGATGGATAACGTCGAAAGCGCGGAAGCCGCCGGCGATCCCTATCCGACGACCCGCGTGCTCACGGCCGACGGCATCGTCAGCCTGATCGGCTGCCTGATGGGCAATCCCTACATCAACGCGGTCTATATCGGCCACCCCGGCTGGAAGGGCATGGGCGGCCGCATCGGCTATTCGGCCGCGACCGGCATCATGGTCATTATCCTGTCGTGGTTTGGCGTGATCTCGCTGCTCCTTGCCGTCGTGCCGGTCGTGGCGATCTCGCCGATTCTGCTCTACATCGGCATGCTCATAGGCGCGCAGGCGTTCCAGACCACGCCAAAAGGCCACGCACCCGCGATCATTCTGGCGCTCACGCCGCACGTCGCAGCGTGGGCCAAAACCCTAATGGATGGCGCGCTGCAAGTCGCCGGCACCGACGCCGCGAAACTCGGCTTCGATAAGCTCGCCAACGTCGGCGTTCTCTATCCTGGGCTGCAGACGATGGGCGGCGGCGCGATCCTCACCGGCCTCGTGCTCGCCGCGGTCGGCGCTAACGTGATCGACAAGAAATTCATCAATGCGGGCGCGTTCGCGCTTGCCGGCGCCGTGCTGACTTTCTTCGGCTTCATGCACGGTCAGGCGGTCGGCATCGCAGTGTCGCCGACGGTCGCGGTCGCCTATCTGATTGTGGCGGCGTTTTTGTTGGCGCTCAGCCGCTATCCGGCTTTGGCGCCAGCGCTCACCGGTCATGCCGAGACCTTGGCGGTGACGCCGGCGGAGTAGGGGCCGCGAGGCGCAAAGGCGACCGCTCCGGCGTTTGCTTTCGACCGTCCGCAGCCATGTCGGCGGTTGGACCCGCCATGTCCGTTTCTTCGGATGCTTTCGGTGGCTCAACAGACGTGTGTGTTTTGCTGCAGATGCTCACCGTAGGTTTTAGCACGAAGCGTCGTTTGCTGCGGGCGGCGACATGTCGGCGACTGGGAAAATAGCTACATTCGGCCCAGGCAAGCGGAAGCATGAAGATTAGATCGTCTGATTATACGCCCCGACCTCTTTGTGGGTGCGCAGCACGGCATCGACGGCCTTGAACATGTCGCGCATGCGCGCTTCGGAGACCGGACTTTCGACCACGACGACGAGTTCCGGCTTATTGGAAGAGGCGCGCACCAGGCCCCAGGTGCCGTCCTCGACGGTGACGCGGACGCCGTTGACGGTGACGAGGTCGCGGATCGGCTGGCCGGCAACCTTGCCGCCTTTCTTCTTCTCCGCCTCGAAGTGCTTCACGACCTCATCGACCACGGCGTACTTGGTCTCGTCCGGACAATGCGGCGACATGGTCGGCGACGACCAGGTTTTCGGCAGCGC
>DATJSH010000254.1:0-13465 GCA_035504235.1 Allostellaceae bacterium
GGCGATCCCGGCGCGGTGATGATGACCGCGGCGCACAACAACGATCTTGTCGCGGCGTCGAAGCACGGGATGAAGACCGCCTACGTCAACCGGCCCTACGAGCACGGGACGAAGCAGAGCCGCGACTTCAAGGCCGAGCACGATTTCACCTATGTCGCCGAGAGCTTCGAGGATCTGGCGACGCAATTGGGATGCTGACGCTCACCGCAGTGCTTTGTCATTTCCGGGGGCCGAGCGCAGCAAGGAACCCGGAACCCATGAGCACCGACCACGCCGACTTGGCATAAGCCCGTGTTCATGGGTTACCGCTTTCGCGGGAACGACAAGGCAAAGCGATATTCGCCTGCCCAATCCCCTATTCACTGCCTACTTCGCGGTTTGTCGAACTCTTTCTGAGCGCCTGCGCAGGGCGTGGTTTTCAGGGCCTTCTTTTTGGTTTTGGGATGCCCCGACGGCACCTGGTTTTTGATTGGTCTTGGCTGCGCTGACCGCTCCGCTCGTTCGTCCAAGCTCCGGTTTCGGACTTTCAAATAGCGAGCCACTGGCGTGGCGGCGTCCGGCGCACAGCACCGGGCGTCGCATATGACGTAGTGAACATAACAGGAACAATCAAGAGCGACTTCGAAAATTTTTTCGTCATTCCCGCACAAGCGGGAATCCGGTGACGTGTGGTCGCCGTTTTCCCGGCGCTTTCTCCAGGTTGGCCGGCGGCTGCTGTTCTACGACGAGGGGCCGTTCAAACCCGACAAGCGGGCGAGCACCGCCTATAACCGCGGCGCCATCGAGGACCTGCTCAAATACCTGACCGATAACGACCGCCAGGCAATCGCGATCTATCTCTTGGCGCAGAAGCCGGTGATGAATGAGGTGCGGACATAACCCTCACTCGTCTGCGGGCCAAGCCGGGAGCCACCTTTTTCCGAAACGGGACGAGCGGATGGGCGCGGATGGCAACGCCTAGATCGTTGGTTCAGCGATAGAAATCGGCAACTTGAAGTGAGGGTTGCCAACCGAAGGGCTCAACCGCAAGATGGCCGCAAAGCCCGCGAGTTAGCCGCAGAATGGATGGGGCGGATTACAGCGACATGAGAACCTTTCACATCGAAATCATCAAGCCGTCGCATTACGACAAGGACGGCTACGTGATCCAATGGTGGAAGGCGTGGATCCCGTCCAATTCGCTGGCCTGCCTCTACGCGATCGCCCAAGATTGCGCGGAACGCAAAGTTCTTGGCGATGACGTGGCCATCGAACTCGGCGGCTACGACGACATGAACATCACCATCCCCGTCCGGTCGATCGCCGCGCGGATGAGCCAGCCGGGGCATTCCGGGCTGGTGTGCCTGGTCGGGGTGCAGTCGAACCAATTCCCGCGCGCGATGGCGCTTGCCCGCCAGTTCCGGGCGCGCGGCCTGACCGTGGCGATCGGCGGGTTTCACGTCAGCGGCTGCCTGTCCATGCTGAAGGAGCTGCCGCCGGAGCTGCAGGAGGCGCTCGACCTCGGGATCATCCTCTTCGCCGGCGAGGCGGAGGAGCATTTCGCGACGCTGCTGCGCGACGTCGACGCCGGCACCGCGAAGCCGCTCTACAACCACATGGACGCGCTGCCGAACCTGCAAGGTCAGACGATCCCCTATCTGCCGCGCAGTTTCCTCAAACGCTACGACGGCGCGCTGTCCTCGTTCGACGCGGGCCGCGGCTGCCCGTTTCAATGCTCGTTCTGCACGATCATCAATGTGCAGGGGCGCAAGTCGCGATGGCGCGATGGCGACGACATCGAGCGCATCGTGGTGGAGAATGCCGCGCAAGGCGTTACTCGGTTCTTTGTCACCGACGACAATTTCGCGCGCAACCGGAATTGGGAAGCGATTTTCGACCGGCTGATCGAACTGCGCGAGCGCGGTTACGAGGTCACCTTTCTGATCCAGGTCGACACGCTGGCGCACAAGATCCCGAACTTCATCGAAAAGGCGGCGCGCGCCGGATGCCGCTATGCGTTTGTCGGGCTCGAAAGCATCAATCCCGAGAACCTGGTTCAGATGAAGAAGAACCAGAACCGGATCACCGAGTACCGCAAGATGTTCCAGGCCTGGAAACAGGCGGGCGTGATGATTTATGCGGGCTTTATCATGGGGCTGCCGGGCGACACCCCGGCCTCGATCCGTCGCGACATCGAAATCATTCAGCGGGAGCTGCCGGTAGACCTTCTCGAATTCACCATGCTGACACCGCTCCCCGGCTCCGAGGATCACCAGAAACTGCACGAGAACGGGACCTGGATGGACCCGGACCTCAACAAATACGATCTGGAGACGGTGACCATCGAGCATCCCAAGATGAGCCGGGAGGAGTGGCAGCGCACTTACACCGATGTATGGAATTGGTTTTACACCGATGCCCATGTCGAGCGGATGATGCGGCGCAACATCGCGTACGGGATCAAGCCGGTAAGGCTGTTTCGCGGGGTGCTGCAAATCTACGGCGCGGCGAATTTCGAACGGGTCCACCCGCAGCAATGCGGCTATCTGCGACGCAAGGCGCGGAGGCAGCGCCGGCCCGGGCTGCCGCGCGTCCCGGCACTCGCCTTCTACCCGGCCTACATGTGGGAAACGCTGGTCAAATACATGCAATACGGACGCTATGCGCTGAAGCTGTACCGGATGCGGGCGCGCATCCTCAAGCAGCCGGCGCACAAATCGTACAGTGATCTCGCCATTACCCCGGTCGTCGAGGCGGCGAGCGAAGAACTCGAAATGTTCGAGCTGAATTCGGCCTCGCGCGCCGCCGTCGACAAGGCGCGCCGCCAGGCGCGGCAGCACCTGGAGCCGCAGCGCGCAGCCGCGTCGGTCGACTGAGCTAGGTCGGCTGGCGGTAGCCGATGAGACCGCCGGCGCTTTTCGGCGGGTGGGCGCGGATCGCATCCTCGTTGGGCTCGCAGCCCCAGCCGGGGCGGTCGGGCACCGCGAGGTGGCCCTGCTCGAACACCGGCTCGTGGCTGAACAGCTCCTTGTCCCAGTCGAGCCGGTCGACATCGATCTCCATGATCCGCAAATTCGGCACCGCCGCCGCGAAGTGCAAATTCATGAACGAGGCGAGGTGGCCGTAAAAATTATGCGGCGCGACGTTGACCTCGAACGCCTCGGCCGCGGCGGCGATCTTCATCGACTGCCAGACCCCGTTCCACACCGCGTCGACGATCGCGACATCCATCGACTGGGCGCGGAAATAGGGCAGAAACTCGCGCACGCCGAGCAGCGTCTCGCACGACGAGATCGGGTGCGGGCTGTGCGAGCGGATATAGGCGAGCGCCTCGGCGTTGTAGCTGTCGATCTCGACCCAGAACATGTCGAACTCGGCGATCGCGCGCAGGATTTTGAGGTAGCCCTCCGTCTTGGCGTTGAAGTTGAGGTCCAAGAGCAGGTCGACATCCGGCCCGGCGCCATCGCGGATCGCCTCGAGATGCGTCACCAGATTGCGCAGCACCCGCTTGTCGACATTGAGCTCGGGATAGAACGGCACGCCAAAGCCCGGGCGCCAGCCGTGCAGCGGCTTCTGGTCGTGCAGGAAGATGTTGGTCTTCAGACCGGTGAAGCCGCGCTCCTTGACCTCGGCGCCGATGGCGCGGACGCCGTCGAGATCGGTGATCGCCGGCTTGAAGAGATGCGGATGGTTGATCCGCCAGGTCGCGCAATGCGACCAATACACGCGAACCTTGTCGCGCACCTTGCCGCCGAGCAGCGCGCAGCACGGCACGCCCAGCGCCTTGGCCTTGGCATCGAGCAGCGCGTTCTCGATCGCGCCGATGCCCTCGGCGACCACGCCGCCCGCCGCCGGCCGCGTCGCCGCATAGAGCTCGGCATAAATGCGCTCGTGGTTCATCGCGTCTTGCCCGACAACCTTGGGCGCGAGGCGCTCGATCACCGCCGAGATGCCGGGCGAGCCGAAACCCTCGTCGAACTCGCTCCAGCCGGTGATACCGTCATCGGTCGAGAGCTTGAGGAAATAGTAGTTGCGCCAGCCCGCGTCGGCGCGCAGCACGTCAAGGCCGGTGACTTTCATCGCAATGCTCCCACTCTGCTGGCCATTACCTTAAGAGCAAGCGTTGCAAAAGCACCACCCCGGCGCAGGCCGGGGCCTATGCTGCAATCTCCCGAACAGCGGAAGAATGGGTCCCTGCCCATGGAGTGGACGGGGTCAAGCCCGGCCACGGGGAGTTGAGAGATTGCACCTAACCCCGCGCGTCAGCAAACTGGCGGCAACGGGAGCGGGAGGAGACGGCGATGCGCGGGATGTTCGCGAACCGCTGGTGGGTCGTGGCGGCGACGGTGCTGGGGCTGATCGTCGGCGCCGGGCCGGTCAATGTGTTCGCCTTTGCGGTGTTCCTGAAGCCGATCACGACCGAACTTGGGGTCGGCCGCGGCGAGTTCTCGCTGGCGCTGACGCTGCAATCGTCGATCGGCGCGCTCGCCTGCCCGGTATTCGGCTGGATGATCGACCGCTGGGGCGTGCGGCGCTGCATGATCCCGGGGCTGGTGCTGTATACGCTCGCCATTGCTGCTTATTCGCTGCTCCGCGCCGACCCGCTCGCGGTGACCTATGCGATCTTTGCGATCGGCGGCCTGTTTACGCCGGTCGGCGGTCCGGTCCCCTATTCGACCGTGATCTCGCAGTGGTTCGACCGGCAACGTGGCCTCGCGCTCGGCATCGGCATGGCCGGTGTGGGCTTAGGCGTCGCGCTGGTCCCGCAGCTCGCGGCGCTGCTGATCGCGCAGGTCGGCTGGCGAATGGCGTATGTCGGGATCGCGATCGCCGTGGTGATCCTCGCCTTTGTGCCGGTGGCGCTGTTCGTGCGCGAGCCGCCCGGTTTCACCGCACGGCCCGAGCGCGGCCAGTCGCGCGGCGCGGTGCTCAACCTGCCCGGAACCGGGGTCGGCGAGGCGCTCGGATCGAGCCTCTTCTGGGGTCTCGGCATCGCCTTCTTTTTCGATGTGATCGCGATCAACGGCACGCTGACGCATATCGTCGCGCTGCTGACCGACCGCGGCATCGCCCGCGAGGTCGCGGTCACGGCGCTCTCGGGAACCGGCATCGCCCTTCTCGCCGGGCGCATCATGTCCGGCTGGTTCCTCGACCGGTTCTGGGGGCCCTATGTGGCGATCGGCTTTTTTGTGACGCCGATGGTCGGGCTGGCGCTGTTGATGAGCCACGCCGCGGGCGCCGCTCCCTTTGTCGGCGCGATCTGTCTCGGGATCGGGATCGGCGCCGAGATCGACCTGATGGCGTTTTTCGCCAGCCGTTATTTTGGCCTCAGAAACTACGCAAAAATCTACGGCACGATGTTCGGCATGTTCGGCCTCGGCGTGGGGTTCGGCCCAGCGCTCAGCGGGTTCAGCTTTGACCGGTTTCATTCCTACACGCCGATCTTCGCCGTGTATGAGATTATGCTGTTCGTCACCTGCGTGATCTTCCTGCGGCTTGGGCCGTACCCCTATCCCGCAGGCACACACGGGCCGGCGCAAGCGGTCGCCGCGGCAGCGGAGTAACTAGGAGGATTACCGATGAACGACATCACGCCGATCGCCGCCGAGCTCAGCCGCAACGACTGGCAGGCGGCTGAGCTTCATCGCACCGGCCCCGACACGCCGGGCGGCAAGTTCATGCGCGGTTTCTGGATGCCGGTGCATCGCAGCGAGGACCTGGCAAAAGGCCAGGCCAAGCCGATCCGCGTGATGAGCGAGGATTTCTGCCTCTATCGCGGCGACAGCGGTGCGGCGCAGGTCATCGATTACCGCTGCCCGCATCGCGGCGCGATGATGCATTTGGGCTGGGTCGAGGCCGACGACATCCGCTGCGTCTATCACGGCTGGAAATTCGACTGCACCGGCCAGTGCATCGAGCAGCCGGCCGAGGAAGCCGGGTTTGCGCGCAAAGTGCAGATCAGGAGCTATCCGACGCGCGAATATATGGGTCTCGTCTTCGCCTATCTCGGCGAGGGCGCGCCGCCGGCCTTCCCGCCCTATCCGATGCCTTTGGCCGAGGGCATCGTCGAGAACCAGGCGCCGCCGGTCGTGCCGTGCAACTACCTGCAATGCTTCGAGAACAGCATGGACGAGGTGCATGTCGCCTTTGTCCACAAGATCGGCGGCTCGCATTCGGGCATCTACGACCTGCCCGAGATCGTCGCCGAGGAGACAGACTGGGGCATGATCCGCTATGGGCGGCGAGGCAATGAAGAGCGCATCAGCCTGCATTACATGCCGAACTGCACACGGGTCATCGTGCCGCCGATGGCGGGGCTCGACGGCGTGGGCGGCTGGCGCGAGCTTTATCTTGCCTTCACCCCGATCGACGACGAGACCAACATGTGGTTCATCACCAATCTGGTCGGTGTGACGGGCGAGCAGGTCGCGCCCTATCAGGCGGCGCGGCAGCGCTATTTGCAGCGCCGGGAAGAGGCCGGCGACGCGCTCGACCTGGCGCAGGCGGTGATGGACGGGCGGGTGGCCTTCGCCGATATCGACCATCCCGATCGGGTGCGCGTGCAGGATTTCGCGGTGCAGGCTGGGCAAGGCCGGATCGCCGACCGCTCGAACGAGCGGCTCGGCAAGTCCGATACCGCGATCATCCTATGGCGCAAGATCATGGAACGCGAGTTCCGCGCGATCGAGGAAGGCCGGCCAGGGAAAGCGTGGACGCCCGCCCCGGCGGAGGTGGTGCCGACCTTGGGGTTCTAATTGTCGCCACCCCGGCGCAGGCCGGGCCCATGCTTCAACCGCACGAGAGGCGGACAAATGGGTCCGGCCTTCGCCGGGATGGTGTATTTGGAGGCGCTGTTGCGGTGAAAAAACTCGGCCTGATCATCGTCGATCCAGGGCATTTTCACGCCGCGCTGGCGCAAAAGCAGATGTATCCGAACGTCGCCGAGCGGGTGCACGTCTACGCGCCGGTTGGGCCCGATCTGGTCGACTATCTGACCCGCATCGCACGCTTCAACACCCGCGCCGAGGCCCCGACGCACTGGCAGCTCGAGGTGCATGCCGGCGACGATTTCCTCGAGCGTATGGCGCGCGAGAAGCCGGGCGACGCGGCGATCTTCGCCGGGCGCAACCACGAGAAGATCGACATGATCGCGCGCGCGGTCGAGGCCGGGCTTAACGTCCTCGCCGACAAGCCAATAATCGTCCGCCGCGACCAGTTGCCTGCGCTGGCTGCGGTGCTGGACCGCGCCGCGGCGAGGGGGCTCGTCGTTCAGGACATGATGGGCGGCCAGCAGGAGATCACCCGCTCGCTGACCCGGAAACTGCACGCCGACCGGGAGATTTTTGGCGAGCAGACCGCCGGCTCGACGGCCGAGCCGGGAGTCGAGATGACGAGCCTCCACCATCTGATGAAAATCGTCTCGGGCGTGCCGAACCCGCGGCCGCCCTGGTATTTCGACGTGCGGCAGCAGGGCGACGCGCTCGCCGATATCGGCACGCATCTCGTCGACCGGGTGCATGGCACGCTATTTCCCGACTCGGCGCTTTCCGCAGAGGACATCGCGGTGGCCGCGGTGCAGCGCTGGCCAACCATGCTCGACCTCGGGCAGTTCCGCCAGGTGACAGGGGGCGCCGACTGGCCGGATTATCTCGACGACGCGGTGGCCGGCGGGACGCTCGCTTATCAATGCAACGCGCATCTCGACTACGCGGTGCGCGGCGTGCATGTCGGGCTCGATATGATCTGGGAGTGGCTGGAGCCGCCGGGCGGCGGCGACACCCACACCGAGATTTGGCGCGGCACGCGGGCGCGCATCGAGCTGCGGCATGGGCGGGAGGAAGGCTGGCGGCCGCGGCTTTACGTCGTGCCGCTCGCGGATATCGGCGCGGCGCTCGAACGCCGGATCGCGTCGTCGGCCGAGATCTATCCGGGGCTGGGTTTGGAGCGGGGTGACGGAGAGTGGAAGATTGTCATTCCGGACGCGCTGCGCATCGGCCATGACGCGCATTTCCATGAACTGACCAAAGGCTTCCTCGCCCGCGTCGAGCGGCGCGAGGCGCTGAGCGAGGTGGAGCGGGCAAACCTCGTCGCCAAGTATTTCGTCACGACGGCGGCCGAGGCCGCGGCGCATTAAGGAGGACGGCATGGCCCACACCCGAACCCACATCAAGCGCGAGCGCGCGGAAAGCCGCGCCTATTCGCAGGCCGTCATCACCGAGGGCGGGCGGACGGTCTGGCTTGCCGGCCAGGTGGCGATCGCCGACGCGACGGGGAAATCGCTGGCCGGCAATTTCGAGGGCCAGGTGCGCGAGGTGTTCCGCTTGCTCGGCGCGACGCTCGCCGAGGCCGGCGGCAAATTGGCGGACATGGTGACGATGACCGTGTTCATCACCGACGGCCGCTTCGGCGACCGCTTCACCGAATTGCGCCAGGAGATTTTCGGCGGCAATTTCCCGGCGAGCGCCCTCATCACCTGCCGGGCATTGGCCCGCCCCGAGCTGCTGGTCGAGGTGCAGGGGATCGCGGTGGTGGGGTAATCCACCATTCCATTTCCGTGTGCCGGCGCAGGCCGGCATCCACTTCTCCGCTTCCCAAACGGCTGGGTCCCGGCCTCCGCCGGGACGACACTGATATTTCAGTGCTTGAAACCGAAAAGCTTCTGCGCGTTGTGGTGCAGCACCTTGTTGGTCACCGATTTGGGCAGGCCGAGGCGTTCGATATAGGCGAAGGTCTCCGTATAGCTCTCGAAATCCTGCAGCACGGGGTAGTCGCTGCCGGTGACGAGATGGTCTTCGCCGAACGCCTCCAGCGCGCAGCAGAACCCGGCTTTTGAGCCATAACATACCGTGTCGTACCAGAATTTCTTGGCAGTGACCGAGGGCGCCTCGGGCAGGTTCGGATGATGTCGTGGGCTTTGCCCCTGCGCGTCGAGGCGGTTCAACAGCATCGGGATCGGTCCGCCGAGATGCGGCACGATGAACCGGATATCTGGATAGCGATGCGGGATTTGCTTGGCGATCATGTGGAGCACAAAGCTCGCATCCTCCAATGACGTGCCGACCGGCGCGGTGAATTTGTAGTCGTTGATAAAGGGCGAGCAGATGCCGTTGGTCGATGGGTGGACGAAAAGGATCGCACCGCGCCGGTTCAACTCGGCATAGATCGGCTCGAACTCGGTCTCCGCCACCGAGCGGTCGAAACAAGAGATATGCATGTTGACCCCGACGCAGCCGAGCTGATCGAGCCCGCGCTCCATCTCCCTGAGGCTGGCGTCGATATGCGGCAGCGGCAACATGACGTAAGAGGCGATGCGGTCGGGGTGCTTGTGCGCCAGCTCGGCATAGCCGTCGTTGAGCAGATGGATCGCCTCCACGCCCTCCTTCTCGTCCGGCAGATAGGGCGGGCGGTGCGGCGACAGCACCTGTTTCTCGACCCCCGCGGCGTCCATCAATTCCAACCGGCCGACAATGTCGGCGATCGAGTCGGAGACCGGGTGCTTGGCGATGCCCTCCTTGACCTTGACCGCCGGCCCGACGCGCGGCCCCCAGCGATCGCCCATGTAGTCGCCGAATTTTTGCGGGATGTAATGGGCATGGACATCGCAGATCATCTGTTCCTCCCGATTCGTTGAACTCAATCATCCATCGCAGAAAGACACGCGGCAATGACAGAGGCAGAAACGCGGGCGGCGGTCTGGCTCCAGGCCTGGGACGGGCAAGGCGCCCACCGCACCGGGACGGCGGGCGACGCCGCCGGCGCCGACTGGCTGGCGGCCGAGGCCCGCGCGCTGGGCGCCGAGGTGACGATCGAAGAGTTTGCGTTCGACCGGCTCGATCCGGTGGAGGCTTACCTGGAGATCGGCGGCGCGCGGCCTGAGAGAATTGGGGCCGTGCCGGTGTTCGACGCGCCGGCGAGCGACCCCGACGGCATCGCCGGGCGGCTCGGCGCCGACATCGCGGTCGTCGAGCTGACGCCGCGCGCGGTCTATAGCGGGAAGTTCCAGCGGCTGCGGCGGGAAGGTGGACATCGCGCGCTGGTCGTCATCTGCCAGGGCGATGCGCCGGGGCTGGGGCTCATCAACGCCGAGGATTTCCGCCATCCCTATGGCGCGCCGGCGATCCATGTGCCGAGCGAAGCGCGCGACCAGGTGCTCGCCGCCGCGCAGGACGGCGCCGGGGCGCGGCTCGTCTCGCATAGCCAGCGCGCCCCGGCGCGGGGGGCGAATATCGTCGTCGCGCTCAAGGGGCGGGGCTCCGAGCGGCCGGCGCTGGTGGTGATGACGCCGCGCAGCTCGTGGTGGCAATCGACCGCCGAGCGCGGCGGCGGATTGGTGTGCTGGCTCGAAAGCCTGCGCGCAGTGCTGGCCGAGCCGAATCTAAGGTCCCTCGCCCGCGACGTAGTCTTCACCGCGAATAGCGGGCACGAACTGGGCCATCTCGGGCTCGACGCGTTTTCCGCGCGCCGGCCGGGGTGGGACGAATCTGGGGGTGCGGACTGGGTGCATTACGGCGCGAATATCGGCGCGGTCGGCAGCTGGTCGTCGCTGATTTCGAATAACGGCGATCTGCGCCGGATCGGCCTTGCCGCGCTCGCCCACGCCGGCCGGCCGCCCGACGACATCCCACCCGCCGATTTCGTGCCGAGCGGCGAGACGCGCGACATCCATCGCGCCAGCGGCCGTTACCTAACCCTGGTCGGCAGCAACCGCCTGTTCCACCTGCCGCAGGACCGCTGGCCGCACGCGGTCGACGTGCCGGCGGTGGCGCGGATCGCCGCGGCGAGCGCGCAAATGGCGCTGGCGCTCAGCCGCTGAGCGCAGCCGTCGCCGTGCCGACTATTCCGCCGGCGCCGCAGGCGCCTCTTCCCACAACGCATGCGGCAGCGGCTTGCCCTTGGTTTCGGGCAGGAAGGGCGCCGCGACCACCCCGACGATAAAGAAAAGGCCGACGATGGTCGCCGCATTGCCATAGCCGCCGAGACCGACAATCAGCGTGCCGGCGATCAACGGGCCCGTGCAGGAAATCCAGCGCGGCGCGTTGAAGCAAAACGCGACCGCGGTGCCGCGCACCCGCGTCGGGAACAATTCCGGCAGCCAGATCGGCGCCCACGACCAGATGCCGGTGGTGAAGAAGCCGAACACCGCACAGGCGACGAGCAGCTCCCCCATCGTCCGGGACCACAAATAAAGCACCGGCGTCAGGATGAGGCTCATCGCATAATAGATCATCGCCGTCGGCTTGCGGCCGATCCAGTCAGCGAGGAAACCGAGGGCGATAAAGCCGAATATGCCGAAGCCGGCGGCGAGCAGCCCGGCGATCGCCGAGTAGTGCGGCGCATCGAGCCCCACCTGCTTGGCGACCCCGCCGACAAAAGTCGGGACGAAGGTGGCGACGCCCCAGAAGCCGAACGTCACCGACAGCATCATCAGAAAGGCCGGGATGAGCCGCTTGCGGATCTGCGGGTCGGTGAACATGTCGACGACCGTAAAGCGGGCGAGGGCCGCGTCGACGCCATCAAGCGCGACGCCGCGACTCTGCTGCGCGCGCGCCGTACGGCGACGCTCGTTCGCCTCCTCCCAGCGTGTCGATTCCGGCATGCCGCGGCGCAGCCAGAACACGAGCAGGGCCGGGATGACGCCGATCAGATACATGAAGCGCCACGCATTGGGGCCGAGATCGCCGATCATCAGCCAGACACCCGAGGCGAGGAAGCTGCCGATCCCGGCGCCGCTCTGCAGCAGCCCGCCGCCCTTGCCCCGTGCATTGTCGGGCCAGATCTCGGAGACGAGCGAGGCGCCCGTCACCCATTCCGAACCGATCCCGACCCCGACCAGAAAGCGCAGGATGGCGAACGATTCCCAGTTCCAGGCGATCGCGCTCAAGCCGGTGGTGAGCGTGTAGGCAAGGATCGCCAGCATCATCGTGCGCTTGCGCCCGATATAATCGGCGACAATGCCGCCGATGACGCCGCCGGTCGCCCAGCCGAACACTGTCGTCGCCAGCACGTAGCCGGCGTAGCGCGGGATTTGCGAGTATTGCGATGCTTCGAGCAGCTGGTGCAGCGCGAAGCCGACGGTCAAGAACAGTGCGTAAATCTCGAACCCGTCGAACAGCCAGCCGAGGTTCGAGGCAAAAAGCACCCGCCATTGCTCACGGCTGAGCGAGCGATACCACGGCGACGACACACCACCGGCGCTGTCGGTCATTGAAGCCTCCCGTTCATCCGCCGGTCTCGTCCGCGTCGCGCGGCCGGACCGGTCGTTTTGTAGGAGGCACTATACCCTCAGCGCATGGCTCGCGCCACTCTCCGCATTTGCCGCATCCGGCAAGCCGCGCCGGGCCCCCGGCTATTTGAACGCCGGCATCACCTCGCGGGCAAACCACTGGAGCTGCTCGGTGAACTCGACCGGCGACAGGCCTTCGGCCCAGTGGACCATGAAGTCCTCTAGGCCCGGGTATTTCGCCTCGATCGACTTGATCCCCTCGATCACCTGCTCGGGCTTGCCACAGAACCATGCCTTCTGCTTGACGCCCTCGCGCAAGGTCGGGATCGAGGCGGGCGCTCCGGGGCTGCCCCAGGTGCGACCCTGTTCGTCGGCGTAGCGGACAAAGCCGAAGGGCGCGAACCATTTGAAGCGCTCGTCATGCGCCGGCTCGAGCCGGCGGATCGCCTCTTCCTCGCTGTCGGCGAGATAGATGCCGGCGCCCCACACCATGTCCTTGCCGATCGGGCCGGAACGGCCATGCTTCTCGCAGGCCAGGTGGAAGGCCTTGATGACGTCGTCGAGGATCTTTTCGCCGTTGAGCGTAACCATCGCCTTGAGGCCCTTTTGCGCCATCAGGTCAATGGTGCGGCCGCTGGCGATCGGCATATAGATCTCGACCGGCAAATGCTTTGGCCGCGGCACCATGGTGATCTCCTTGAGGTCGTAGCCGCGATACGGCACGCCGGGCGGGCAGGTGAAGTACTTGCCGTTGTGGCTGAAGCTTTCCTCGTTGAAGCATTTGAGCATCAGGTCGAGGCCTTCCTCGAAAATCTCGCGGTTGGCCTGCGTGTCGAGCAGCGGGCCGCCCAAGGTCTCGACCTCGCGGGTATGGTAGCCGCGCCCGACCCCCATCACCAAACGCCCGTCGGTGACGATGTCGGCCATCGCGTAATCCTCGGCGAGGCGGATCGGGTGCCACATCGGCAGGATGTTGAAGCCGGCGCCGAATTTGAGCCGCTTGGTCTGCGTCGCCAGCCACAGCCCCCATTGCACCAGGTTGGGGATGCACTCGTAGCCTTCGTGCTGAAAATGATGCTCGGCGGCCCAGAAGCAGTAATAGCCGCATTCGTCCATCACCTGGGCGACGCGGCGCGAGGTCTCAAACACCTCGGCGAGGCGGTCGTTGGAGTAGCGCCGGTCGTTGGCCGGGGTGCCGTTGAGCCCGACATTGTCGAGGTCGATCTGGCCGACATAAAGTGCATGAAACCGCTTGATCATCGT
>DATJSH010000255.1:0-37246 GCA_035504235.1 Allostellaceae bacterium
CGATGCGCGCCCCTTCGGCCGCGTGGCATCAGCGGCTCAACCCGTGCCCACTCCGCCTCCAAAAGCCAATACAGCGCCTTTGCCATCCACGCCGCCGCCGTTGGGAAGCTTGAAGCACAAATCCTGCCCGCCGAGAATCCCTTTATTGGGGACAGACCCTAATCCAGCATCGGGCGTTGCGAGGGAGCGTCGTCGCGCGACGATGCCATCGCCTTCCCAGCTTATACCCGTTCGAGATTGCGTCACTTTGCTCGCATCACCTCGTTTGACCTACCCGGTGGCGCCCCCGGTCAGCAGCGCATAGAGCGCGTCCGCGCTGTTGGCGCCGCGCAGCTTCTCGCACATCGCCTTGTCGCGCAGCAGGCGGGACACGCGAGCGAGCGCCTTCAGATGCTCAGCCCCCGCCTCGACCGGCGCCAGCAGCAGAAAGACGAGGTCGACCGGCTGGTCGTCGATCGCCTCGAACGGGATAGGCCGCTCGAGCCGGGCGAACATGCCGTAAAGCCGGTTGAGTTCGGACAGTCGGCAATGCGGGATCGCGATGCCGGTGCCGATGCCGGTGGTGCCGAGCCGTTCGCGCTCGGCGAGCGCGTCATAGATGCGTTTGTCGGCGATCCCGGTCATCGTCGCCGCGCGCCGCGCCAGTTCCTGCAGCACTTGCTTCTTGCCGGGCGCACGCAGCTGCGCCACGACTCCGCGCGGGTTTATCAGATCGCCGACATCGTTTCCGGCCTGATCGACGCTCACAAGATGCCTCCGCCGCCGCGGACGGCGGCGCCGCCCTTGCGAGCGAGGTGGGCCTTGGGCACCGGCTGGTCAAGCGGCAACCAGCACCTCAATCAGCTGCATCGGCGGTGGCATCGGCCGCGGTGACCGGCGCGCCATAGGTGCGCGGGATCTTGTCTGAGAATGCACGCACGAAATCAGGCAGCGCCGCCGTCTCGCCCTCGCCGCCGCGCAGCGCCTCGTCGCTGTAGGCGGCTTGCGCCGGGTCGGTGAGCACCCGACGCATGATCCGTCGATAGCGCCGCAAGAGGCGCATCCATGCCGCCAGCACCGCGACGAACTCGACGGCGCGGCGCGGATAGAAGATCAGCGGGTTTTCGAGCGTCATCCCGTGACGGCGTTCACCCCGCCGCTTGCGCCGGACAAAGCCGAATTGCAGCGGGTGCACCGCCTCGATACGCATCGCCCCCGAGAACACGGTCAGCGCATCGGCGACCTTCTTGGGGTTGAGCCCGTCGCGCGCGGCGCGGCGCAGCACGGTCTCGACATGACTGTCGGTGTAGTAGCGTCGCCATGCGTCCCGGTAAACCCGCCGCCACTCGTCTTCCGACATGACCGGGTGCGCAGTCGTCACGTGCTCCAAGTCGTACTTGTTCATGTCCGGATCCATTGCCACCCCCTGCAGATGCAGGCGCTTATGGTCCTCGGAGCCGGGTAGCGGTGTCAGGCAGAAGAATTCGAGGATGTCGATCGGCAGCTCGCGCTTGATGGTCTCGATGTCGCGCGCGATTGACTCCGCCGTGTCGCCGGGGAAGCCGAGAATGTAGCCGGCCCAGGTCATCACCCGCTGCGCCCGCCACGCCTGCAGCATCTCGCGGTATTCCCATATCTTATTCTGCCGCTTTTTGGCGCCGGCGAGCGATTGCGGGTTGATGTTTTCGAGGCCGATGAAGACGGCGTTGCACCCCGCGCGCGCCGCCTTCTCGATAAAATCCGGCGTCTTGTGGCACAGCGTATCGACCTGCAGCAGCAGACGGATCTGGAAGCCGTGCCGCTCGCGAAGCTCGATCAGCCGGTCGAGGATGGCCTCCCAGTTCCGGTTGCGCGCGAAATTGTCGTCGGTGACGAAGAACCGCGTGATGCCGATCGCCGCGTTGGCGCGCACGATCGCCTCGACATCGTCCGCGGTGCGGTAGCGCGATTTGCGGCCCTGTACATTGATAATCGTGCAGAAGCTGCACTGGAAGGGGCAGCCGCGCCCGGCATCGAAGCTCGCATAGTGGCCCGAGACGCGTTGGACCACGCGACGCGGTAGGATTGGCGCGACCGCCGCCTCCATGCCCGGCAGATCGTGCAGCACGTTGTAGAGAGGCTTCGGCTCGCCGC
This sequence comes from Allostellaceae bacterium, assembly GCA_035504235.1. Lineage (GTDB taxonomy): Bacteria > Pseudomonadota > Alphaproteobacteria > ATCC43930 > CGMCC-115725 > DATARH01. The sequence goes on from DATJSH010000255.1 coordinate 2,113, forward strand.
GGTCGATGTCGCGCAGCAGCTCGTCCATCCGGCCCTCGCACTCGCCGGCGTAGAGGATGGCGCCCAGGTTCTGCGCCTCACGCAGCTCGGGCGTTAGCTCGGGCAGCATCGCCAGGCAGCCGCTGACATGAAAACCGCCAATGACCACGGGGACGCCCGCGGCGCGGAAGCGGCGCGTCAGATCGAGCGCGCGCGGAAACTGGTTCGACTGTACGCCGACCAGGCCGATAAAGCCCGATGCCGCCTTGATGCTGCGAACGACGCCAGCGACGTCGATGACGGTATTACACTCATCCCAAGCGTCGATTGCGATTTCAACGTCCTCGCCGAGAATTTGGCGTTCGGCGCAATCTGCGATCAGGCCGTAGACGCTCGCCAGGCTGTTCGACGGGATCGTCGAGCGACGCCACTGGATGACGTAGCCCTCATCGTCGTAATGCGACGGCTTGATCAGGGCGATCTGGAATCTGCGCCGTGCCATGCCCTCCCCCAATGACGCCGACCCTACACCGTTTCCAGTATCGCGGCGAGCAGCTTGCAACCTAGAGGCTCAACGTCTTCTCGCGCCGACGCTGCACCGAAGAGGGGATGCGCATCGCCTCGCGGTATTTGGCGACCGTGCGGCGGGCGATGTCGACCCCCTCGGCCTGCAACAGCTCGACGATGCGTTCGTCGGATAGGGTGCTTTCGACCGCCTCGCGGTCGATCAGATGGCGAATGCGGAAGCGGACTGCCTCGGCCGAATGCGCTTCCCCGCCGCGCGAGGCGGCGATCGCGGAGGTGAAGAAGTATTTCAGCTCGAACAGTCCGCGTTGCGTTGCGATGTATTTATTGGTGGTAACGCGGCTGACCGTGCTTTCGTGCATACCGATTGCGTCAGCGATGTCGCGCAGGATCAGCGGCCGCAACGCCTGAACGCCCTGCCGGAAGAAAGCATCCTGCTGCTCCACGATCTCGGTGGCGACCTTGAGGATCGTCGTGGCGCGCTGATGCAGCGACTTGACCAGCCAGTTTGCCGCCTGCAGCCGGTCGGTGAGGTAGTCGCGCTCGGTCTTGCTGCGCGACGCGCGGCTGATCCGCGCGTAATAGCGATTGTTGACGAGCACGCGCGGCAGGGTCTCGGCGTTCAACTCGACGAGCCACCCGCCGTCGGGCTGCGCCCGCATCATGATGTCCGGCACGATCGGCTGCGCCTGCGGCGGGTCGAAGGCGAGGCCGGGGCGCGGGTCAAGCGACTTGATCTCGGCGATCATGTCGGTCAGGTCGTCGGCATCGATATGGCAAAGCCGCATCAGCGCCGGTGCATTGCGCGCCGCAAGCAACGGCAAATTATCGAGCAGCGCCTGCATCGCCGGGTCGAGCCGATTGCGATCGCGCAATTGCAGCGCCAGGCATTCCGGCAGGTCGCGGGCGAAGACGCCCGGCGGGTCCAGTTCCTGCAGCCGCGTCAGCACCGGCTCGATGCGCTTCGGCGGACAGCCGAGCCGCGCCGCGACCTCCGCCAGATCGGCGCGCAGATAGCCCGTCTCGTCGAGCTGGTCGAGCAGATAGACTGCGATTACCCGATCGGTCTGGTTCGGCAGATCCGCGCCGATCTGCTCCAGCAGATGCTCGCGCAGGGTGCGCGGCCGGCTCGCGGCCTGGTCGAAACTGGGCAGGTCGTCGTTGTCGGTGGCGCCGTCGCGCGTGCGCCACGGTTGGTTGTCGGCAGCAAGATCGCTCGACCCGTAATCGGCCGAGCCGTCGCCGTCAGCGCCCGAAGCCGCGTCCCAGTGTTCGGCCGCGTCGGCGACGACCTCGGCGCCCGCTGCTTCGAGCGGCAGGGTCCGTTCAGTCTCGGCGGGCGGAGGAGGAACGTCCGCCGCGGATGCGGCGGCTTCGCCTTCGCCTCGTTCGAGCAGCGGGTTCTGTTCGATCTCGGCGTCGACGTAATCGGCCAGTTCAAGGTTCGACAGCTGCAGCATTTTGATCGCCTGCTGCAGCTGCGGGGTCATCACCAGCGCTTGCGTCTGGCGAAGCTCCAACCTTTGCGAAAAACCGATCCTGTTCAAGCCGCGGCTCCGTTCGGAGCCGGCTTATAGGCTGAATCTTTCGCCCAGGTAAACGCGCCTTACTTCGGCGTCCGCGACGATCTCTTGTGGCGCGCCTTCCATCAGCACGCGGCCCTCATGCAAGATATAGGCCCGATCGACGATCTGAAACGCCTCCCGTACGTTGTGATCGGTGATCAGAACCCCAATTCCTCTGTCTTTGAGGTGCTTCACTAAGTCGCGGATGTCGTTCACAGCGATAGGGTCGATACCGGCCAGCGGCTCGTCGAGCAGGATGAAATGCGGCTGGGTGGCGAGCGCCCGAGCGATCTCGCAGCGACGCCGTTCACCGCCAGACAGCGCCATTGCCGGGGCCCGGCGCAAATGGCTGATCGAGAACTCCGCCAGCAGGGAATCGAGCGTGTGCTCGCGCGTTGCCGGGTCAGGCTCAGCGACCTCGAGGATTGCACGAATGTTCTGCTCCACGGAGAGGCCGCGGAAGATCGAAGCTTCCTGCGGCAGGTAGCCGATGCCCATCCGAGCCCGGCGGTACATCGGCAGGACCGTGATGTCCTCGCCGTCCAGGCTGACCGTGCCGGTATCGGCGGCGATGAGGCCGGTGATGATATAGAAGCAGGTCGTCTTGCCCGCGCCGTTCGGGCCGAGCAGCCCCACGACCTCGCCGCGCTGCACCGAGACGTTGACATCGCGCAGCACCGCGCGCCGCTTGAAGCTCTTGCCGAGCCCGCGCCCGGCCAGGCCCTTATTGTCGGCGACAAGCCGCGGCGTCGAGATCGGTATCGGCGCGGATGTGGTGCTCGGCCGATAGGTCGGGCTGATCCATTGTGGGACGAAGCCGTCCGGGAAAGACGGCTCCTCGTTGCGATTAGAGGGGTCGTCGCCGCGCATCACTGCCCCTTTGGCGCGGCGCTGCTGGCGGTGATGCTCTTGGGGGCGGTGCTGCCGGCGCTGCCGCCATTCGCCGGTTTCGGCGTGGTGCCGGGAGCACCAGCGGGCACGCCGCCGGTCAGGTCCTGCTTGACGAACAGGCCCTGGACGCGTTGGCGCGTCCCGCCCGGCAAGGTGGAAGCGGGCATGATCCGGCTGATGTTCGTCTTCATGTCCATGACCGCGTATTGCCCGGTCACGACATCGGTGCCGCGGGTGATCGTGACATTGCCGAGCAGCGTGCAGATATCGGTGACTGCATTATACACGCCATAATCGCCCCGCCCGATATCGGGTCCGTTGATGACGACGACGTGGCCCTGCGCGTCGATGCGGTTGATCTTCGAATCGTCACCGGTCGCAGCGGCCGGCTGGGCGCCGTTTCGGGCTGGCGTCGCGGCGTCGGCTTTCGCCGGCGGCGGGGTGGGCTTCGCCGGCTGGCCGGGCGCGGCAGCCGCCTGCTGTTGCGGCGGGCTCTTGACCATATAGGCGGTCAGCACGTCTCCCTTGATCGTCCGCCCGCCCTGGCGCACCGCGACCGCGTTGCCGCGGGCGACCGAGATTTGCTTCTGGTCGTACCACTCGAACGAATCCTTCGCGGTGACGACGTCGGTCGCGGTCGTCATCTTGAGCGCCTTGCCGGTGACGATGCCGATCCCCTGGTCCATGTCGTAGTCGGCGTGGTCGCCGACGACGGTGCGGCCGTCGCGGGTGATCACGACATTCCCATCGGCTTCGATGCGATAGATTTCGCTGTTGCCCTCTGTGGTGGCGGTAGCTTGTCCGCTGGCTTTGCGGTAATGGGCAATCAGCGTATCCGCCTTGATCGACGCCGGGCCGCGCGTCGCGACCGCATTGCCGCGCGCGATGTAGAGCTGCTGGTTCTGCTGCCACTCGATGCCGTTGTCGGCCTGGATATTGATCGGCGTGCCATTGTCGTTGGCGCCCAGCTGTGCGTGCGCCGCGCCCGCCGCCGACAACGCCAGACCGGCCCCCAGCAACAGCGTCGCAACTCGCAGCCTTCGCATGATCAACCTGGTCTCTTCGCCGCCGGCTTGGAATGAGCGGGCGTCTTGCCGGCATGACGCGGCGCCTGCTTGGTCGGGGCGTGCAGCGCCCGGCTGGATTTAGGCTCGACCTTCGCCTCGAGCTGCGCGGCCGCCTGGGCGACCGGCGCCGGCACCCCAACGCCCGGGGTCGCGGCGGCAGGTTGTGCCTCGGGCTTTGTGCTCTTGAGCGTCAGGTTGGACTTGCCGGTGAAGACGACGATGTCCCCCTTGTCGATAACCCGAAACCCCTGGGCAGTGATGTCGCCCTGCGGCCCATGTCCTTCGACCGGGTCATGTCCCTCGGCGGCGTCGTTCGCTGCGTCCAGCCGGGCCGAGCTGGTGACGAAGGTCGAGCCGTTCTCGTGGTTCACCGTCACCTTGCCGAATGCGTCGAGGAACTGGGTCTGTGTCTGATAGACGCCAGTGTTGGCGGTTACTACGATTTTGGCGCCGCTATGGCTTTCGAGGTTGGCGACCGGCTGATCCAGGGACATCACGTCGTCGCGCTGCGGGACCTGGCGGCCGACCGCGGCGGTAACGACGAAGGGATGTCCGTTGCGGTCGGTGCCGACATAACGCGGGTTGATCATCCGCAACTCGCGCGCCTCGCGCAGGTCGATCGCCGCGAAGCGAAACCGGTCGAACAGCGGCGCGACGCGCGGCCACGTCATCACGAGCAGCAGCAACGAGCCGCCGATCGCCGGCAGCGCCACCTTGAGCAGCGCGACGCGGCGGCTATAGCGGTTGCCCGGTAGCCGCGCCAGCCAATCGGCGAGCACCCCGGCGAAATGGCCGCGGGTTGAGGCGCTGATCGCACGAGGTCCGTGCCGGCCAATCATACGACTCCAGCGCGCAGGCAATCGTGCATGTGGAGAAAGCCGACCGGGCGGCCGGCCTCGTCGACGACAAACAGCGAGGTGATCGAGAACCGGTTCATGACGCCGAGGGCCTCAGCGGCGAGCCCCGCCGCGCCGATCGTCTTGGGCTCCGGATGCATCACTTCCGCCGCCGAGCGCGACACCAGCCGGTCGTCCATGTGCCGCCGCAGATCGCCGTCGGTGATAACCCCGACGAGCCGGCCGTCGCCGGCGTGGACGCCAACGCAGCCGAAGCTTTTGGCGGTCATCACCAGGATTGCTTCGGACATCGCCGTCTCGGGTGCGACCAGCGGCACGGCGTCGCCGGTATGCATGATGTCGCGCACGCGCAACAGCTTGCGGCCGATCGAGCCGCCGGGGTGGAACAACTGAAAATCCTCGGTCGAGAAGCCCTTGCGCTCGAGCAGCGCCACCGCGAGGGCGTCGCCGAGCGCCAGCATCATCGTCGTCGAGGTAGTCGGCGTCAGCCCCATCGAGCACGCTTCGGCGGCCCTCGGCAGCACAATCACAACGTCGGCCGCTTCGGCCAGCGTCGAGCGCCGATCGCCGGTGATCGCGACCAGCGAAATCTTGAAACGGCGCGAATAGGCGAGGATGTCGCCGAGCTCGGCGCTGTTGCCCGAATTGGACAGTGCGATCACGATGTCGCCTGCCCCTATCATGCCGAGGTCACCGTGGCTCGCTTCCGCCGGATGGACAAATTGCGCCGGGGTTCCGGTCGATGCCAAGGTCGCCGCGATCTTGCGCGCGACGTGCCCGCTTTTGCCCATGCCGGTGACGATCACCCGGCCAGACGCAGCGGCGCAAAGGTCGAGAGCGGTGCCGAATGCATCATCGAGCGCCTCGGCCAGTTGCCGTAGGCCGTCGATCTCGGCGCGGATCACCCGCCGTCCCACCGCGAGGTCGCGGACAAGCGGCGCTTCCTGCCGGTTGTCGCTTGCCACGGCCGCAAGGCCTGCCAGGGCATCGTTCATTAAAGAGCCGTCCCGCGTGGTTCCAATCGCGCCCCCCAGAACATGGCGCTCGGCATTTTACGGCATGAGCGGGCGCGGCGTCCCGTCCTGCCAACCGGTCAATGTGCGAAGATGTCTTGCTCCGCCCATCCTTCGAGGTCAAGCAGGACGCGCGTCGGCAAGAAGCTGAAAGCGGCGCGGGCGAGCTCGGTGCGTCCCTCGCGCGCAAGCATCGTGTCGAGTCGGGCGCGCAGCGCGTGCAGGTGTAGGACGTCGGTCGCTGCGTATTGCAGCTGCTGGTCGGTCAGGTTCACGGCGCCCCAGTCCGAGCTCTGCTGCTGCTTCGACAGATCGACGTTGAGCACGTCCTTGCACAAATCCCGCAGCCCGTGCCGGTCGGTGAAGGTGCGCGCGAGCCGCGAGGCGATCTTTGTGCAATAGACCGGGCCCGCCATGACGCCGAGATAGTGGTAGATCATCGCCAGGTCGAAGCGGGCGAAATGAAAGATTTTGGTGACCGCCGGGTCGGCCATCAGCGCTTTGAGCCGCGGCGCGTCGTAGCCGCGCGGCGCCAGCTGCACCAGATGCGCGTCGCCGTCGCCTGCGGAAAGCTGCACCAGGCACAAGCGGTCGCGATGCGGGTTCAGCCCCATCGCCTCCGTATCGACGGCAACCGCAGCGCCGAAATCGATCCCGTCCGGCAGGTCGCCGCGATGCAGCTTATGGCTCATGGGGCGCGCCCCGCTGATGGTGCCCAGGAGAAGACTCGAACTTCCACGACATTACTGCCACAGGTACCTGAAACCTGCGCGTCTACCAATTCCGCCACCTGGGCATTCCAGCGCACAACGGGGAACCGGGCCGAGATAAGCCCCACCCCCGGCGATGTCAACCGCCGCCGCGGGTCGCTCGGTATTGAGCAAGTCGCGCGACGGGGCGCATGATGCGTCGATCCGGAGGATGCCATGAAGGTCACCAAGCTCGAAACGCTGCACTGCGACGCCGGCTGGCGGGTCAATTCCTTCCTCAAAATCTCGACCGACGCGGGCATTACCGGCTGGTCCGAGTTCATGGAGGGCTATGGCGCGCAAGGTCTTGCCGCCGTCATCGAAAAGCTCGGCGCACGGCTCGTCGGCCAAGATCCGCGGCCGGTCGAGAAACACAGCAATTTCCTCTACGCCGCGACCCGACAGGCGGCGGGCGGGCTTAACGCCCAGGCGATCGGTGCGATCGAGAATGCGCTCGTCGACATCAAGGCCAAGGCGCTTGGTGTGCCGGTCTACGAGCTGCTAGGCGGCCCATTCCGCGACCGGATGCAGGTCTACTGGTCGCATTGCGGCACCTATCGCGCGCGCTACGCCGACCGGATCAAGGAATGGGCGGGGGTCGACCCGGTGCGCACGCTCGACGATGTCGTCGCGCTCGGCCGCGAGGTGCGCGAGAAGGGCTTCAAGGGGCTCAAGACCAACCTGATCCGCTTCGAAAAGGATCGGCACTACATGTACGGTCCTGGCACCGGTGGCCAACCGGGCTTCCCCGAATTGAACGCCGACGCGGACATCGCCGCCGCCGCATTCGACCAGCTCGCGGCGTTCCGCGAGGGTGCGGGAAAGGGCGTCGGGCTGCATCTCGACACCAACTTCAACTACAAGATCGACGGCTATATCCGTCTTGCGCGGGTGCTGGAGCCGCTCGACCTCGTCTGGCTCGAGATCGATCTCTACGACCCGCCGGGTCTGGCGCGCATCCGCAACTCAAGCCGCACGCCGATCGCCTCGCTCGAATCGATCTATGGGCGGCGTCAATTCCGCCCCTATTTCGAGAACCAATCGGTCGATTACGCGATCATCGACGTGGCGTGGAACGGTATCCTCGAAAGCGTGAAGATCGCCAACATGGCGGATTCATTCGAGGTCAATTGCGCGCCGCACAATTTCAACGGCCATCTGGGCTCGCTCATCAGCGCCCATTTTTGCGCCGCGATCCCCAACTTCAAGGTCATGGAGATCGACATCGACGACGTGACCTGGAAGGACGACATCGTCACCCGGCCGCCGGTCATCGAAAACGGCGATCTGCTATTGCCGACTGGCCCCGGCTGGGGCGCCGACGTCAACGAGGAGTTTGTCCGCGCCCACCCGCCTCGGCGGTAATTCGGATTTCATCAAGGGAGCAAAGACATGGCACGCATCAAGCATATCGCGCTGGTCACCGACGACCCCGTCGCGACCGCGGAGTTTTACAAACAGCATTTCGGCCTCACCGAGCTTTACCGCCGGCCGAGCGCGACCGGCGAGAACGGCGTCTGGCTCAGCGACGGCTATATCTATTTCGCCATCCTCAAATACGGCGATGCCGATGCGCCGAAGCTTGGGGTGGGTCAGACCTCCGATCTGCGTGGCATCCACCATATCGGCTTCCAGGTCGACAACCTCGACACGACCGCGAAGGAACTGCAGACCGCCGGCGTCAAGAAGGTACCGATGGAAATGCACGGCCATGAGGAACGCGAAGCGACGCCGATGCGGTCGGCCAGCGGCGGTGCGCTCAACCTCAAATATCTCGGCCCCGACGAGGTGCAGTTCGACGTGCGGCAGAAGGGCTGGGACGAGGCGATCGGCCTCGGGATGCAGCGCCTTGAGTTGACCCCAGTGAGGGACGCGGCGGAATAGAGAAGCCGCGGATCGGATGAGGCTTATCCGGAACGTTACCCTTACCCGCCTTCGGGCTGTGCCCTCAGGCGCCTCTCCCCCATTGCGGGAGAGGGGAAGGCGTTGCGGCCTCGCGCGATAAGGCGCACGCTAGTCCCCAAGCGATCGATGGGAGGAACGGCGCGATGAGCGACAACACCCAGGAGCTGAATTTCCTGCAAGGCGTCAAGGTCGTCGATTTCACCCAGTTCGAGGCTGGCACGACCTGCACCGAGGTCTTGGCGTGGTTCGGCGCCGAGGTGGTCAAGATCGAGAACCCCGGCCGTGGCGATCCCGGCCGCCGGCTGCGCCCCGGCAAGCCGGATGACGACCCGTGGTATTTCTACCAGTTCAACGTCAACAAGAAGTCGATCGCGATCAATCTCAAATCCCCGAAGGGACTGGGGATCGTCAAGGACATGATCCGTCAGGCCGACATCGTTGCCGAGAACATGGCGCCCGGCACGATCGACCGGCTCGGCCTCTCCTATGACGAGGTCAAGAAGATCAACCCGCGCATCATCTATTGCCAGGTCAAGGGCTTCGCCAGCGGCAGCCCGCACGAGCGCGGCCTGGCCTTCGACATGATCGCGCAGGCGGCCGGTGGCCCGATCAGCGTCACCGGCTGGCCCGACCGGCCGCCGGTCAAGCCGGGCTTGAGCTTTGGCGACACCGGCACCGGCATGCTGATGGCGGCGACGATCCTCGGCGCGCTGCACGAACGCAACCGCACCGGCGTCGGGCGGCGGCTCGAAGTCGCGATGCAGGACGCGATGGTGCATTACATGCGCACCTGCTTTGCGACGATGGCCCGCACCGGCAAACCGGCACAGCGCCGCGGCGCCAAGCCGAGCGCCGGCAACAACGCCCCGGCCGGCCTCTTCCCGTGCAAGGGGGGCGGGCCCAACGACTACCTCTACATCACGACGAGCCGCGCCAATCCCGAGCATTACGCGCGCCTCATGAAGCTGGTCGGCCGCGAGGATCTGATCGAGGACCCGCGTTTCGCGACCGGCGACGCCCGTGTCCAAAATTCCGAGGAGCTCGAAGCCATCATCGGCGAATGGACGAGCCAGCACGACAAGCGCGAGGTGATGGAAAAGCTGATCGCGGTCGGTGTCCCCGCCGGGGCGGTGTTCGATACGATGGAATTGCAGAATGAGCCGAGCTTCGAGGCGCGCGGCTTTATGCAGACCGTTCAGCACCACAATGGCAGCTACAAGATGGCGTCGTGGCCGGTGCGGGTCGACGGCAAGTCGGTCAAAATCAAGGGGTCGCCGGCGCTCGGCGCCGACACCTCGGAGGTGCTGCGAAGCTGGCTCGGGATCGATGCCGGCGGGCTTGCGGCGCTCAAGGGCGAAGGCGTGCTTTAGCTGCGTTCGCGGCCTTCGCCGGAACGTTTTCGGCGAATTATTGTTCTGCTCGTGAAAGCCGGGGTGCCGGCTGAATTATTGTTCTGCTCGTGAAAGCCGGGGTGCCGGCTTTTGCCAGCGCGCGGCCGGGCGGGCCGATCCCGCCCCGCCCGCGCGGCCAGGCGTAGATGCCGCAAGAGCGAGTTGATTTTACGCGCAGGAACCTGCTTCGCTGCGCTGCCGTAGAGTGATTGAACCCAGCGCACGGAAACCCCGGCCTCAACAACAGGGAAGAAGCCCGATGCGGTCACTTGTTTCGCTTTATCTCGTCATTGGGCTGTTGCTTTTGGGCTTCGGCTATTTCGCCACCGGGCCGTGCCCCAATAAGAACACCGATGTCGTCAACGACGTGGTGTTCGTGCTGACCTGGCCTGTCGAGCTGTACGGTTACGTGATCAAGGGCTCGCTGTCGCCCGACGAATGGCTGCACAAGCAAGCCTGCGAGGGCGGGTTCGGCCAGCACGGCGACAGCCAAGGAACCGGCAACAGCGAGCAGACGGCGCCCGTGCCGGTGCAGCACTAGCGGAAGGGATCAGCTCAAGCCGAATTCCGGCCCGGCATCGCGGCGCAGCCGCTCGCCGATCTCGCGGCCCAGCGCTTCCGCATCGGCGGAAGCGCCTTCGGCGCGGCGCTCGGCGCTGCCGTCTTCGGCGAGCAGCCGAGCGCGCAGATACAGTCGGCCATCGGCGAGGGTGGCAAGCCCGGCGATCGGCGTGCGACATGATCCATCCAGCGCCGCGAGCATCGCGCGTTCGGCGGTGACGCAGGCGGCGCTCGCCGCATCGTGCAGCGGCAGCAGCATCTCGTGCAATTCGGGATCGTCGGCGCGGGTCTCGATCGCCAGGGCACCTTGGCCGACCGCGGGCAGCATGATCTCGGGCGAAAGAATTTCGCTCGCCATATCGGTCTTGCCGAGCCGCGCGAGCCCGCTCAGCGCGAGCAACAACCCGTTGGCCTCGTCCGCCGCCAGCTTGGCGAGCCGCGTATCGACGTTGCCGCGGATCGGCGCCACCGCGAGGTCGGGGCGGTGGCGCAAGAGCTGCGCCTTGCGTCGCAGCGAGGCGGTGCCGATCCGGGCGCCCTGCGGCAGTGCCGCCAAGGGCCCACCGTCGCGCGTGACCAGCGCATCGCGCGGATCGTCCCGCGGCAGCACGCAGGCAATAACGAGCCCCGGCGGCAGAAACGTCTCCATGTCCTTCAGCGAATGCACCGCGAGGTCGATGCGCCGGTCGATCAGCGCCTGCTCGATTTCCTTGGTGAAAAGACCCTTGCCGCCGATCTCGGCAAGCAGCCGGTTTTGCACTCGGTCGCCCGTGGTGCGAATCACCTCGAGCGCCATCATTCCCGGCCCGGTGAGACCCGGATGCGCCGCGAATAGCCGCTCGCGCACCAGGTTGGCCTGGTGGAGCGCCATCGCGCTGCCGCGAGTGCCGATACGCAAAGGGCGAAGCGCCACGTACGATCCTTCAAAGGCGAGAGCGGCGGGGTTTTAACAGGGAGAACGCCGGGCCGCTACTGATCCACTGGCACCGGGGTCGGCAGCAGCGACAGCGTGTGGGTCAGCGACAGCCACAACATCGCGAAGGCGAGCGAAATCACCGCGATCGGCACGCCGGCCCTGGCGTGATCGGCAAAGCTCAGCCGCGTCCCCATGCGGTCGGCGTGCTCGGAGATCAGCACGTTGGTGAGGCTGCCCGACAGCAGCAGGTTCCCTGCGAGGCTCGACAGCAGCGCCAGCGCGTAGAGCACGCCAGGCGGCGGCGTCGGCCAAATCTGCAAAAGCAGCATCGCCGCCGGCAGGCTGCCGATCGCGTTGCTGGTGACGACGCTGAAGATGGTCAGCGGCACGAGCCCGTTGGGCAGCAAGTCGTGGTGGTCGAAAAACACGAGCAGCTTCGAGGCGATACCGGTCTGGTTCAGCGTGCCGGTGATCGCGAAAAGACAGCCGACCAAGAGCAGCAGCGGCCAATCGACCGTGCCGATCATGCGCCGGCTGGTGATCTTGCGGTTGGCGAGCAGCAGCGCGGCGATCATCAGCGCGCCCAGTTCGCGCGGCAGCGATGTCAGGAAAAGCAGGAGCAGCGCAAGAAGCGCCACGCCGCCCTTGATCGCTTGGTTGCGGTCGAACGGATGCACGTCGACCGGCGGCAGCTCAGCCGTCTCGGCCGGCTCTGCGGCGATCATGCGTCGCCGCCATTGCAGCCAGACGACCGCGAACACGGTACCGAGGCTAAACAGCGCGGGTACGCCGCTGACCCAGAGGAACGTCCAGAAATCGAGCCGCCCGATCGCACCCAAAAGCATGTTCTGCGGATTGCCGATCAGCGTCGCGGCCGAGCCGGCATTGGTCGCCGCGGCGAGTGCGATCGCAAACGGGCGCGGGTCGAAGCCGCGCCCCCGCGCGCCCACCAGCAGCAGCGGTGCGATGGTGATGATGAGGATGTCGTTGGCCAGCACCGCGGCAAGGCCGCCGGCGATCGCGACGGTCAGCGCCAGCAGCACGGTGTTGCCGTGGCCGCGGCTGGTGAATTCGCGCGCGCAAAGGTCGATAAAGCCGGATTCGGCGAACTGCGCCGAAATGATCATCATCGCGAACAGCAGCGCCAAGGTCGGCATGTCGACGCTGCTGCCGAAATCGTCCAGCGTCATCTGACCGCTCACGAGGAGCGCGATGACCGCGAGCAGCGCGATTCCCGTTCGGTCGACCTGCAGCCGCGGGATGCGCCCGGCGGCCATTCCGGCATAGGTGAGAATCAAAACCAGCAGAACGATCGCGGCGTGCATCGGGCGCCTTGGAGAATATACGCCGCGCATCATGGCCGAGAGGCCGGGCAAACCGCCAGAAGCTATTTGATTTGCACTATTTTTGCGAAAAGCGTGGCGGCCGCGCCGCAATCCGTTCCGCGGGTCGGCTGCGCCGCGACGCCGGTGTTGCTATATGATGGAGCGATGTCCGAGCTTCACGCCGAGCCGGTCGCTCCGGCTACTGCCACAGGCCCGTATTTCGCCGCGCTCAACGAGGCGCAGGCGCGGGCCGTCGCGGCGGTCGACGGGCCGGTGCTGGTGCTGGCCGGCGCCGGTACCGGCAAGACGCGCGTGCTGACGACGCGGCTCGCCCACATCCTCGCGACCCGCCGTGCCTTTCCCGGCGAGATGCTCGCGGTCACCTTCACCAACAAGGCGGCGCGCGAGATGCGCGAGCGGCTGCAGGCGATGATCGGCCAGGCCGCCGAGGGGGTATGGCTTGGCACGTTCCACGCGCTCGCCGCGCGCATCCTGCGCCGCCACGCCGAGGCGGTCGGGCTCAGATCAAGCTTCACGATCCTCGACCAGGACGACCAGCTGCGCCTCGTCAAGCAGATCCTCGCCGCCGCCAATATCGACGAGCGGCGCTGGCCGGCGCGGGTGCTGCACATCGTCATCGAGCGCTGGAAGGACCGCGGTCTTACCCCCGACAAGGTGTCGTCGGCCGAGATCGGCGATTTCGCCGACGGCCGCGCGATCGACCTTTACCGGCTCTATCAGGAGCGGCTCGCGACCGTGAACGCCTGCGATTTCGGTGACCTGCTGCTGCACAATTTGACGCTGTTCCAGAACAACGCGGAAATCCTCGAAACCTATCAGCACCGTTTTCGCCATGTGCTGGTCGACGAGTACCAGGACACCAATGTCGCCCAGTACCTTTGGCTGCGGCTCTTGGCACAGCGGCACAAGAACATTTGCTGCGTCGGCGACGACGACCAGTCGATCTACTCGTGGCGCGGCGCGCAGATCGAGAACATCCTCAAGTTCGAGAGCGATTTTCCCGGCGCGCTGATCGTCCGGCTGGAGGAAAACTACCGTTCGACGCCAGAGATCCTGTCGGCCGCGGCGGGGGTGATCGGCCACAATCGCGGCCGGCTCGGCAAGACGCTGTGGACCCGCGCCGAAGGGGGCGACAAGGTGACCGTGCGCGGCCTGTGGGACGCCGAGCAGGAGGCGCGCTGGGCCGGCGACGAGATCGAGGCGCTGCAGCGCAAGGGGCACAAGCTCTCCGAGATCGCCATTCTGGTGCGCGCCGGGTTTCAGACCCGCGAGTTCGAAGAGCGCTTTATCGCGCTCGCGCTGCCCTACCGGGTGATCGGCGGTCCGCGGTTTTACGAGCGCCAGGAAATCCGCGACGCGCTCGGCTATTTGCGCCTCGTCAATCAGCCGGCCGACGACCTCGCCTTCGAGCGCATCGTCAACATGCCGCGCCGCGGCATCGGCACCGCGACCCTGCAGTTGCTGCATGCCGAGGCGCGCGCGGAACAGCTCTCGCTGGTCGAGGCGACGCGACGGTTGATCGCCAGCGACGCGCTGCCGCGCGGAGCGCGGGGCGCGCTGGCCAATTTCCTCGCCATGCTCGACCGCTGGCGCGACGAAGCGTTCCGCGACAGCCATGTCGAGCTGGTGCAGCGGGTGCTCGACGAGTCGGGCTACACCGGCATGTGGCAGGCCGATAATTCGCCCGAGGCGCCGGGCCGGCTTGAAAATCTGAAAGAGCTCGTTGTCGCGATGGCCGAATTCGAGAACCTCGGCGGGTTCTTGGAGCATGTCAGCCTGGTCATGGACAACGCCGCCGACAACGCGGGCGACATGGTCAACCTGATGACCCTGCACAGCGCCAAGGGGCTGGAATTCGATACGGTATTCCTTCCCGGCTGGGAGGAAGGGATGTTCCCATCACAGCGCGCCATCGAGGAAGGCGGCTTGCCGGCGCTCGAAGAGGAGCGGCGGCTCGCCTATGTTGGGCTGACCCGCGCACGCAACCGCGCGCTTGTCTCGTTCGCCGCCAACCGCCGCATCCACGGCCAATGGCAGACCTCGGCGCGCTCGCGCTTTGTCGACGAGCTGCCGAAAGACCAGGTCGAGGTCGAGACCGAGATGGGCATGGGGCCGGGCGCCGGCTGGGCCGCCTCTCCGGCCGCCAATGCGGCCTGGGGCACCGGCTGGGCCGAGGGCGTCCGCGACACCTACCGCAAGAGCCTGCCGCGACCGCCACTGGTCATCGAAGGCGTTCGCCCGCCATCGCGCGGCCAGGAGGTCAAAAAGATCGGCGGGTTTGCGGTCGGCGACCGCGTGTTCCACCAGAAATTCGGCTACGGCGTGATCCGCGTCGTCGAGGACAACAAGCTCGAGATCGATTTCGAGCACGCCGGCGACAAGAAGGTGATGGACGCCTTTGTCGAGCGTGCGTGAACCCTCTTTTTCTCATCCCGGAAGCTAGGCGAGCCCCGGCGAGGCTTGGCTTGCGAACCTTGCTATCCGGGACCCGTGAGCACGGATAGAGCCGATTTTGCGTGGGCCCGTGTTCATGCGCGGCGTTGTCGCGCCCCGGAATGACATGAAGAAAAACTGATGCCGCTCTATCACACCGCGATCCGCGTCGAGGGCGCCGAGGCGGCGGGCGCGGTCGCCGACATCTTCGATGAGCTGACTGGCGCCGTCTCCGCATTCGAGGTGCGCGAGCCGACTCGCGGGAAGCCCGCGGAGTGGGCCGTCGAGACCTACGCCCCCGCCCCGCTCATCGATGCTGTGCTCGATATCCGTTTGCGGCTCGCGGCGAATGCGGCGGGCGGGAAAATCCTCGACCTCATCGAGATGCCCGTCGCCGACCGCGATTGGCTCGCCGAGAACCGTCGCGCCTTTCCGCCGCAGCGCATCGGGCGGTTTTTTATCCACGGCTCGCATTGGCGCGAACAGCCCTCGTCCGGTGCGATCGCGGTCGAGATCGATGCCGCGACGGCGTTCGGCACCGGGGAGCACCCGACGACGCGCGGCTGTCTTTTGGCGTTCGACCGGCTGGCAAAGGCGCGCCGCTTCCGCTGCCCGCGCGATATCGGCACCGGCAGCGGCATTCTCGCCATCGCCGCCGCCAAGGCGCTACACCGTGCCGTGCAGGCGAGCGATCTCGACCCGGAATCGGCCCGTGTGGCGCGGCATCACGCGCGGCGCAATGGCGTTAGCGCGCTGGTGCGTGTGGTCTGCGCCGGCGGTGCGGGGCGCAGCCGCGGTCACGACCTTGTCTTTGCCAATATCCTCGCCCGTCCCCTGATGCAGATGGCGCGCGACCTGGCGCGCAGCGTCGCGCCGGGCGGTGCGGTGATCTTGTCGGGGCTGCTGCGGCGCCAGGAGGCCGCGGTGCTCGCCGGCTACCGCATGCAGCATTTGCCGCTGGCGCGCCGCATCGTCATCGACGGTTGGTCGACCCTGGTGTTGCGGAAATGAAAAAGCCCGCTCTCTCTCGGGAACGGGCCTCTTCACGTCTTGCCGTTGAGGCGGCTTACAGCGGCGGGAACCAGGGAAACCAGGTCTGGCCGCCGGCGAGCTTGTGCTGCGTAAACGCGGGCAGGAGCTCGCGCTCGCGCTTTTCGCGCGGCGTGCGGTAACCTTCGACGATCGCCGGGATCTCGGAGCGATGAATGCCTATATCGGCAAGCGAACGGTCGTCGAGCGCCATCAGCTCGCCATAGGCCTGCTGCCGACGCCGCCATTCGGCATAGGCGTTACGCGCAGCCGCGAAGAGACTGACGAAGAACATGGTACATACCTCTCACCTGCATGGTGCAGTGCACAAATGGGGTTTTGTCCGAAAAAGGTCAACCGCATCAGCGCAACGCAGCCATGCATAAGTCAGCTAGACTGTCTTATTTCTGAATCGAATTCTGCAACGCAGCGCGCGGCCGGCGGAATTTCATGGACGTGCGGCCGAGCGAAATTGCTCCTACACTGCGGTAGCGAAGGAGTGGGAGCGAGCGATGGATGGGGCGACCCCTGAACGGAGCCGGCTGGCGACCTTATTGAGGGAGGCGCGTTCGCCGCTCGACCCCGACGCGGTTGATGCGCTGATCGCCGGTGTGCTGGCGGCGCCGCCGGAAATCGGCGCGAGCTGGCACGCCCTCGTCGCCGAGCCGACCCCGCCCGAGCTCGCGGCGGCGCTCGACGCCCGCAAAACGGCGCTTGCCGCATCGCACCATGATGGCATCAGCGTCGAGGATTTCGCCTGCCTGTCGCGCGCCGCGCGTCTCAAGCTGCTGCGCGACAAGCTCGCCGCCGACGGGCTCACCGGCTTCATCATCCCGCGCGCGGACGAGCATCAGGGCGAATACGTGCCGCTCTGCGGGCAACGCCTCGCTTGGCTTACCGGGTTTACCGGCTCGGCCGGGATGGCGGTGGTGCTGAAAAACCGCGCCGCTGTCTTTGTCGATGGCCGCTACACCCTGCAGGCCGGCGCCCAGGTCGATGCCAAGGCCTATGAAATCCGCCATCTGATCGAGGAGCCGGCCGCAAGCTGGCTTGCTGACATGGCCGGGAAGGGTGACGCGATTGGCTATGACCCGTGGCTGCACACGCCGCAAGAGATCGAGCGGCTCAAGGCCGGGGTCGAGCGCGCCGGCGCGACCCTGCGCGCGGTCGAGCGCAACCCGCTCGACGCGGTGTGGCGTGGGCGCCCGGCGGCGCCGCTGGCGCCGGTATTCGCTCAGCCCGACGCGTTCGCCGGCGAAAGCGCTGCCGAGAAGCGCCGCCGCGTCGGCAAGGCGCTCGCCGCGAATGGCGCGGCCGCGACCGTGCTGACCATGCCGGAATCGATTGCCTGGCTCCTCAACATCCGCGGCGGCGATGTGCCGCACACGCCGTTGCCGCTCAGCTTCGCGATCCTCAAGGCGGATGGCGCGGTCACGCTGTTCATCGACCGCCGCAAGCTCACGCCCGGCCTCGATCGCCATCTCGGCAACAGCGTAACCATCGAGGCGCCGGACCGGCTCGGCGCTGTGCTTGAAGGCCTTGCCAAGGAAGGCCGGGTGCAGGTCGACCCGGCGAGCGCGGCGTCATGGGTTTTCGACCGGCTCGCCGGGGCTGGTGCGCAGATCGTCCGCGCCGCCGATCCGTGCATGGTGCCCAAGGCGTGCAAGAACGCCGTCGAACTCCACGGCACGCGCGAGGCGCATCGCCGCGACGGCGCGGCGGTGACGCGGTTTCTCGCCTGGCTGGCGCGTAGCGCACCGTTAGGCGACCTCAAGGAGATCGCCGCCAGCGACCGGCTCGAAGCCTTCCGCAAGGAGGGTAAATATTTCCGCGACCTCAGCTTTCCGACAATTTCGGGCGCCGGGTCGAACGGCGCCATCGTGCACTATCGCGCCAGCCCGGAGACCGAGAAGGTGCTCGAACCGGGGACGCTCTACCTTCTCGATTCCGGCGCGCAGTACCTCGACGGCACCACGGACATCACCCGCACCATCGCCATCGGCAAGCCATCGGATGAGATGCGCGAAAACTTCACGCGCGTCCTCAAAGGCCATATCGCGCTGGCGCGCGCGCGCTTTCCCAAAGGCACGACAGGCTCGCAGCTCGACGGCTTTGCTCGGCGCGCGCTATGGGAAGTCGGGCTCGACTACGACCACGGCACCGGGCACGGAGTCGGCAGCTACCTCTCGGTGCACGAAGGTCCGCAGCGTATCTCCAAGGCGGCCAACAGCCAACCGCTGCTGCCCGGCATGATCGTCTCCAACGAACCCGGCTATTACAAAACCGGCGCCTACGGCATCCGCATCGAGAACCTCATCGTCGTGCAGCCGGAAGAGGAGCTCTCGAAGGATTCGGGCCGCGAAATGCTGAGCTTCGAGACAATCACCTTGGCGCCGATCGATCGTTATCTCGTCGTCGCCGAGCGGCTCGATTATTACGAGAAACTCTGGTTCAACGCCTATCACGCGCGGGTACGCGAGACGATCGGTCCGATCGTCGACGCCGAGACCGCGCGGTGGCTGGAACAGGCGACCGCACCGATCATGTAGGTTCGATCAAGTTCGGCCGGAGTCGTCAGCTCCCGCGGAGGCGTGAGCGCACTTGTTAGATAGGGAGGGGGCGATGCTCGAAACCCAGGTCTTCCAGCCCGGCAATTACCGTTTCATCAGCCACGCCTTCCAGTATTCGGGGGGAGTTGAGGCGCTGACCGGCTATGCGATCGAACGGGTGCGCTTTGCGAAGCTGCTCCCGCTCGCCGAAGGGTTTGCTGCGGCGGAGGCGCACATGGCGCGCATCGGCCGACCGCCGACCTCGTTCTGTGCCTGCGAGCTGCGCTCGCCTGGCCAGTTCACCGACCAGGGCTTTGTCGACTTCAACCGCCACTACGTGCAGCAGCTGGCGGCCTGGGGCATCTTCCACGACGAGGTCAATCCGGTCGCGCGCTCCAATGTCTGCCCCGAAATCGACCCACCAAAGGAGCCGAGCTTTTATGCTTTCTCCTACACGGTGCCGGGCGCACAGGGCTTCGTCGTGGCCGGCAGCGGCGAGGCGGGTGGGGCGGAGGGACCTTACGGCCCGCGCATCATCCGCCTCGGCGACCAGTCGCCCGACGGCATGCGTGAGAAGGCGCGCTTTGTGCTGGGCGCGATGGAGCAGCGCATGGCCGCACTCGACAAAGGCTGGACCGACGCGACCGAGACCCAGCTTTACACGATCTTCGATATCCACCCGCATTTCGCCGATGAATTCATTCGCCGCGGCGCCGCGCCGGGCGGGCTTACGTGGCATTACGCCCGCCCGCCCGTCCAGGGACTGGATTACGAGGTCGATGTACGCGGCGTCGGCAAGGAGCTGGTGATATGAAGACGAGCCGCCGTCACCCATTGCAGACAATCGAGGTGCGCCGCATCTAAGGTCGCCCGGGAACGCGGCGCCTCCTTTTGTTGTTGCCTCAGCAGCAATGACAAGGCCGCGATGAGCGCGACGACTCCCCTCACCATCCAGCACCCATCGCCCAGCGAGCGGCAGCAGCCAGAGCTGCCCGGTCATCGTTCGTCGCGCCTCTCCCGGGTCCTTGACCTCGACGACTTCCAGCGCGCGGTGCGGCGGCGTTTGCCGCGCGCGGTCTACGGCTATGTCGCGCACGGCGCGGAAACCGAGGCGACGATGCGCGGCAATCGCGCGGTCTTTGATGAATGGCAGCTCGTCACCCGCATTCTTGTCGGTGTCGAAGAGCGCAATAGCCGGATCAGCCTCTTCGGCCGCGACTACGCCGCGCCCTTTGGCATCGCCCCGATGGGGGGCGGCGCGCTGGTCGCCTTCGACGGCCACTTGGTCATGGCCCGCGCCGCGGCAAAGGCCGGGATTCCCTTCATCCTCAGCGCCAACTCTATCGTCCCGCTGGAGGAGGTTGCCGCGGCCAATCCCGCCGCCTGGTTTGCCGCCTACCAGTCGCCCAACCGTGAAGCCATCGAGGGGATGGTCGCCCGCGTCGCGCGGGCCGGGATCGAGGTGCTGGCGGTGACCGCGGACGTGCCGATCGGCTCCAACCGGGAATACGATGCACGCGCCGGGTTCAGCTTTCCGATCCGCCCCGGTCCGCGCCTGATGTGGGATGTCGCGACCCATCCGCGTTGGCTTGCCGGCACCCTGGCGCGCACGTTGCTGAAACGCGGCATTCCCGAGATCGTCAATCTCGAACCCGGCGGGGGCCCCAACCTCTTCTCGCGAAAAGTCAAAACCATCGCCGCACATGAAAGCCTCGACTGGGAGCACGTCCGCGTGATGCGCGACCTGTGGAAAGGGCGGTTCGTCGTCAAAGGCGTGCTGTCGGTGGAGGACGTCGTGCAAGCCCGCGAGATCGGTGCGGACGGCGTGATCCTGTCCAATCACGGCGGCCGGCAGCTCGATTACGCGATCTCCCCGCTCACCATCCTCGAGGCCGCGGTGGCCGCCGCGGGCGACATGACCGTGATGATCGACAGCGGCTTCCGTCGCGGCACCGACATCGTCAAGGCGCTGGCGCTTGGCGCCAGGGCCGTGTTCGTCGGCCGGCCGTTTCTGTTCGCCGCCGCGCTCGCGGCCGAGGAAGGCGTGAGTCACGCCATCGCGCTGCTCGCCAAGGAGCTCGACACCGATATGGCGCTGTTGGGCCGCCGGCGGATCGCGGATATCGGGCGGGACGTGCTGCGGCCCGCGCCGCCAAGCATGCCCGCTATTCAGGCGCGCGGTCGAGGATCGCCTGGAGAGTGAGCGCGCCGGCGCGGCCGCCTTTCGCATCGGGCGCCGCCAGCCCTTCTTCCGCGAGCCGCGTTGCCTGAGCCTGTTCCCAATTGCGCCCGCCAAAGAAGCGGGTCGGCTTGAGGCTCGGTCCGTCGACCCCATCGAGGCAGCGCGCGTTGACGCTGATCCGGTGCGGCTGCGAGCGCGGGATGTAGAACGGATGCATCCCGCAATGCGAGCAGAAGGTGTGCTGCGCGAGTCCCGTTCCAAACGTGTAGGCGGTCAGTGCGTGCTTGCCTTTCAAGAGCTCGAAATCGGCCGGATCGATGGGCAGATGCAGGATGCCCTTTTTGGTGCAGATTGAGCAGTCGCATTGCGACAGCCGGTCGAGATCGACCTTGGCGCGAAACCGTACCCGGCCGCAATGACATCCACCTTCGCGCGTTTCCAGCATCGCTTCCTCCCTAGCGCCTTGCCGCCCAATCGTCGCCAGCTTGGGCGAAATGGCTTTCCCATTCGCGGCCGTCGAAGAGGCGCCGCGACGGCATGGTTTCGGGATCGTAATCGTCGAGGCAGCGCGCGTTGACGCTGTAGTTTTCCGGGTCGGAGCGCGGCCGATAGAAAGCGTGGATGCCGCAATGGCGGCAGAAGGTGTGCTGCGCGGTGCCGGTGTTGAAGGTATAGGTTGCGAGGTCGTCGGCGCCGCTCAGCAGCTCCAACCGCTCGTTTGCCACCGGCAGATGCAGGATCGCCTTTTTGGTGCAGATCGAGCAGTTGCACTCGCCGATCGATGTCCCGGCGAGATCGACCCGGATGCGAAACCGCACCCGGCCGCAATGACACCCGCCCTCATAAGTTTGCAGCATCGCGCGCTCTCCTTCCGCCCCTGAGGCTACCACGCCGGCTGGTGTCGGCATAAGGTGAGGCGATGGCCCTGACCTTCTCGCCGCTGCATAAGCTGTTCGCCGCGCGGGCCGACGGCATCGATCTGCGCGACGACCTTCCCGCCGCGCGCATAAGCGAGATCGAGGCGGCGATGGACCGCCATGCGGTGCTCGCCTTCCGCGAACAGACCCTGAGCGAGGACGAGCAGCTCGCCTTCACCGCGCGCTTTGGCCCGATGGACCCGGGCCGGCATCTGGCGGTACGCCAGCATCGCCGGGTGCGGCCGGAATTCGCCGATGTCTCCAACCTCGACGAGGCGGGCAACGTCGCCGGCCGCAACCATCGCCGCATCCTCTCCAACATGGCGACGCGCCTCTGGCACACCGACAGCTCCTACAAAAAGCCGGCGGCAAAATTCTCGCTGCTCTACTGCAGCGCCACCCCCGATTGGGGCGGCGAGACCGAGTTCGCCGATATGCGCGCCGCCTATGACGCGCTGCCCGATCGCCTGCGCGCCGAAACCGAAGGCCGCGAGGCCGAGCATTACGTGCACCATTCGCGCGCGACACTCGGTTTCGCGCCGCGCGAGGAGGAAATCGCCGGCGCGATTCCGCCCGTGACCTGGCCGCTCATCCGCACGCATGCCGGTTCGGGCCGCAAGCTCCTCTATCTCGGCTCGCACGCGACGCATGTCGTCGGGTTGTCGCTGCCCGAGGGGCGGGTGCTGCTCGCCGATCTTCTGGAGCATGCGACACAGCGTCAGTTTGTGTATTGCCACGAATGGCGTCCGGGCGATCTGGTAATATGGGACAACCGCGCGGTGCTGCATCGCGGCCGCCGCTACGACCTCGCGCAACCTCGCGACATGCGGCGCAGCACGGTCGAGGACCGGCTGTGATCCCGCCGCCTTGATTCTTTTCTAACCATTTTCCGGTAGGTGCTCGCATGTCGGGAGAGAGACATGCGCGTCCGGATCGGGCTCAAGATATTCGCTATCGCCTTCGGTCTGCTGATCCTGATGGGAGCGGCGGCGCTTTTGAGCCTGCGCATGACCCGCACGGTCGACGACCAGCTGCGGATCCTCGGCGGGAACTACTACCCCGCCTATGTCTCGATGGCGCACGCCAACATCCATTCGATTGAGGAATCGGCGCTCATCCGAAGGCTGGTGATCGCGCTCGACGAAACCCCGCGCGACGAGGCCAGGATTGCCGAGCTGCGCGCGAAGATCACAGCTTCCGGCAAGGCCAGCGACAACGACCTCGTCGAGGCGCGCCGCCACATCAACGAGCAGATCGCCGACCCGCTCGACTTCAACGACAATGTCGCGCTCGCCCGGCTCGACACCAAGATCGAGTTTCTGCAGGACGATCGCAAGCGCTACGAGGAGGTCTACGACAACCTCCTGTCGGACGAAAACGCCGCCAACGCGGCCATGGTGCGCGCCGAGCTCGACAATCTCGACCGGCTGCGTGACCGTTTCGATCAGCGGATCGACGCCGATCGCGCCGATATGGGCGAGTTGGCGCACGGTGCGATCGACGGCACGCGCAGCTACCAGTCGCGGGTTATCGACATCAGCCTTTTGCTGCTGCTTCTTGCCGCGCTGCTGGGGATCAGCATCGCCGCGATGGTCACCAGGGGGCTCGTGCGTCCGGTCGGGCGGCTGCTCTCCGGTACGGCCGCGGTCCACGGCGGCGCGCTCGATACCGTCGTGCCGGTGACGTCGAGCGACGAGATCGGGCTTTTGACTCAGGCTTTCAACGAGATGGTCGGCGAGCTGCGCACCAAGGCGCAGATCCGCGAGATGTTCGGCAAATATGTCGATCCGCGCATCGTCGCCGGGCTGATCGACCGCCCGGAGCTGACCGACCCCAAGGGCGCGCGGCGCGAGATGACGATCCTCTTCTGCGACATGCAGGGTTTCACCAGCTTTAGCGAGGGGATGACGCCGGTCGGTCTCGTCAACGTCATGAATCGCTATCTCACCGCGCTCAGCGAGCCGGTGCGGCGCAACAACGGCATCATCGACAAGTATATCGGCGATGCGATCATGGCGTTCTGGGGCGCGCCGTTCGCCGCCGCAGACGATCAGGCGCGCCTGGCCTGCCTCGCGGCGATCGAGATGCTCGCGGCGCTCCCCGCCTTCCAGGAGGAATTGCCCGAGTTGACCGGCGTCCGCCGCGGCTTCCCGAAAATCCAGATTCGCGTCGGCATCGCCACCGGCGATGTCGTGGTCGGCAATATCGGCTCCGAGCAGACCCGCGCCTACACGGTGATCGGCGACACGGTGAATGTCGCCTCGCGCCTCGAAGGCGCGAACAAGGCCTACGGCACCCGTATCCTCATCGGCGAACGCACGCGCCAGCTCGCCGCCGACACGGTCGAGGTGCGCGAGATCGACTCGGTGCTAGTGGTTGGCAAAAGCGAGCCGGAGCGCGTTTTCGAGCTGTTGGGCCGTAAGGGCGAGGTGACTCTCGACCGCCTCGAACTGCGCGATACCTTTGTCGCCGCGCTCGACGATTATCGCGAGCAGCGCTGGGAGAAGGCGGCGAAGGGCTTCCGCGACTGTCTGTCGATCAACCCCGACGACCCGGCAAGCCACGTCTTCCTCGACCGCATCGCTCAGTTCCGCACCGCGCCGCCCGGCGACGGGTGGAACGGCGTCTGGGCGCTGCACGCGAAGTAGCCGGCGCGGAGTTTTGGGTTACAATGGCGCTTCGAGGAGGAGCGTCATGGCCAAACTCGTCCTGGGGATCGGCACCTCGCACACGCCGATGCTGAACGCGCCGCCGACCGACTGGCCGCGTTTTATCGAGCGCGACACGCAACGCACCAACCTGCTCGACACCGACGGCAATCTGACGAGTTACGAGGCGCAGCTGAAGCGTGCGCCCGCCGACATCGAGGCGCAGATTTCGCCCGAGCGCATGGCGACGCGCCACGCCACGGTCGAGGGCGCGATGTCGCGGCTCGGCGATTACCTCAAGGAGGCAAAGCTGGATGCACTGATCGTCGTCGGCGACGACCAGGAGGAGCTGTTCCATGCCGCCAACATGCCGGGCATCCTCGTCTATTACGGCGAGACGATCCGCAACATGCCGATGGCGCCGGTCGCCAACCCGACCTGGGGCTGGCGCGCCAGCGCCCGCTGGCACGAGGAAAAGGTGCCGCGCGACTATCCGGTCGACAGCGCTCTCGCGCGCCATCTGATCGACCGGCTGATCGACCGCGAGTTCGATCTCGCCGCCGCGGATTCCTGCCCCGAGGGCGAAGGCGAGGGGCACGCGATCGGTTTCGTGCATCGCCGGATCATGAAGGAGGTGGTGCCGATCGTGCCGATCTGCATCAACACCTATTACCCGCCGAACCAGCCGACGCCACGCCGCTGCTACAAGCTCGGCCAGGCAATCCGCGCGGCCGTCGAGAGCTACCCGAACGATAAGCGGGTCGGCATCGTCGCGTCGGGCGGTCTCAGCCATTTTGTCGTCGACGAGGCGCTCGACCGCGGTTTTATCGACCTGCTGAAGAAGAAGGATGCCGAGGCGATCCAGAACTTGCCGCGGAAGCTGCTCAATTCCGGCAGCTCGGAAATCCGCAACTGGATTTGCGTCGGCGGCGCGGTCGAGCACCTGTCGCTCGAATGGTCGCATTATGAGCCGGGCTACCGAACCCCCGCCGGCACCGGCACCGGCCTCGGCTTTGCGTTCTGGTCCTAAGCGTTAGCCAATAAGGGATAGGCACATGCGCCAAAAAGACAGCGACGATCTGGTTCGCGTCGGCCACGGCACGACGATGGGCACGCTGATGCGGCAATACTGGCTGCCGGCGGCGATGTCGTCGGAATTGAAGCCCGATGGCGAGCCGATGCGCCTGTTGCTGCTTGGCGAAAAGCTGGTCGCGTTCCGCGACAGCTCGGGCCGTGTCGGCGTCATGGACCAAAAATGCCCGCATCGCTGCGCGTCGCTGTTTCTCGGCCGCAACGAAGAGAACGGCATCCGCTGCGTCTATCACGGCTGGAAATTCGATGTTGACGGCAATTGCGTCGACATGCCGAGCGTCCCGGCTACGCGCGACTTCAAGCATCTCGTGCACGCCAAAGCCTATAAGGCGGTCGAGCGCAACGGGCTTGTCTGGGTCTATATGGGCGACCGCAAGACCGCCCCGCCGCTGCCGCAGATCGAGGCGACGTTGCTCCCCGAAAGCGAAGTCACGATCAATTTCGTGCAGCGCGAGTGCAACTGGCTGCAGGCGCTCGAAGGCGACATCGATACCTGCCATTTCGGCTTTCTCCATGCCGGCGCGATCGACCCCGAGATCGTCCCCGACGACAGCCTCTTCAAATACACCGTCACCAACCGCGCGCCGGACTATGAGGTCACCGATACCCCGACCGGCACGATGTACACCGCCTTTCGTGACGGCAGGCCGGGCGAGACCTACTGGCGGTTCGCCAATTTCATGCTGCCGTTCTGGACGCAGACGCCGCAGGGCAAGTTCACCGAGCATCTGCACAACCGCGCCTGGGTCCCGATGGACGACAACCATACGATGTTCGTCAGCCTCACCTGGAAGCGGCACCCGCCCTCGCTCGGGCCGGACAAGGCCGGTAACATGATGCCGGGGTTCAGCCGGGTCTTCGAATACCAGCCCAACACCACCGATTGGTACGGCCGCTGGCGGCTCACCCGCAACGAAGGCAATGACTGGCTGATCGACCGTGAGGCCCAAGCCCGCGGCGGCAACTATACGGGCATCAACGGCATCCATGCCCAGGATCAGGCGGTCACCGAAAGCATGGGGCCGATCACCGACCATCTGTTCGAGCATCTCGGCCCCAGCGACATGATGATCATGCGCACCCGCCGCCGGCTGCTCGCGGTGGCGCGCGCCTTCGCCAAGACCGGCAAGGCGCCGCCCGGCCTCGACAATCCCGAGATCATGTACCCGGTCAGGAGCGGGGACTTCATCAGCGAGGCAGGCCTCCTGTGGCGCGAGGCCTATGACCGGCAAATGGCTGCGTCGGTCCGGCCCTTGCAACAGGCGGCTGAATAGGGGCTGTCATTGCGAGCGCAGCGAAGCAATCTCGGCCCGCCTGAGGTTAATCCGATCGGGATTGCTTCGTCGCTTGAAGGCTTCTCGCAATGACGGGTGTGATTGTTCAGGAAGAGAGTCCGGACACGCCGGAAGCAGCGGAGTTGGCGCGCCAGTTCGACGAATACGTCGTCGCGCTCTACCCGCCCGCCTATCGCAGCAAGGTCGATGCCTCCGTTTTATCGTCGGCTGACGCGCGGCTCTTTGTCGCCCGCCGCGACGGGAAGGCGCTCGGTTGCATGGCGCTGGTGCGCACCGGTCCCGACCGGGCCGAGCTGAAGCGCTGCTTTGTGACCGAGGCCGCACGCGGCCAGGGGGTCGGCTTCGCGCTGCTGACCGCGGTGGAGGCTGCCGCCCGTGATCAGAAGATGCGGCGCATCCAGCTCGAAACCGGCAACCGCAACCAAGCCGCTCTGCGCCTCTATCGCGGCTGCGGATTTCACGACCGCGGCCCGTTCGCCGGCTACCCCGATGACGGGGTCAGCGTCTTTTTGGAAAAGCTGCTGTAGGGCCCGCTTGACGGCGGGCGATAGCTGCCCATCACCCCCGCCGTGGGTGTTCGGCATCCTCCCGTAACGGGCGAGAGGCGCAATACCGGGTTGTGCAGCGCGGCAAACCGCGATTCGCGTTCACGGTACGAGTCATGCATACTGTCCGAGGTGGTAGGAGCACATGCCACAATGGCCGGTATGTGCGCCGAATTCCGGCGATTGGAACTGTTTGGAAGAGCATTCGAGGATGGAGACGGCAGCGAGAGGTCCTGGGCTTTATGATCCCCGCAACGAGCATGACTCGTGCGGCGTTGGCTTTGTCGTCAATATCAAGGGTCGAAAATCCCACGACATTATTCGCCGCGGTCTCGAAATCCTCGTCAATCTCGACCACCGCGGCGCGGTCGGTGCCGACCCGCTAGTCGGCGACGGCTCGGGCTGCCTGATCCAGACGCCCGATGCGCTGCTGCGCCATTGGTGCGAGGAGCGCGGCCTTACGTTGCCGCCGCCCGGGCGCTATGCGGTAGCGATGTGCTTTCTGCCGATGGAAGAGCACGCACGCGGCTTCGCGACGGCGCATCTCGAGCGCTTTGTCCGGGTCGAGGGCCAGGAGCTGTTGGCTTGGCGCGAGGTGCCGACCGATATCGCCGGTCTCGGCGAACGGGTCATCGCGACGATGCCCTATATCGCACAGGCGATCGTCTGCGCCAGCGACGACATCGCCGACCAGGACGCGTTCGAGCGCAAAATCCTGATGATCCGCAAGCAGACGCTGAACCGGGCGACCAACCTCGCCGAGCGGCACGGGCTGCCGGGTCTGCGCGACTTCTACATCCCGTCCTTCTCGACCCGCACGGTGGTCTACAAAGGGCTGTTGCTGGCGCCGCAGATCGGCTCGTTCTACGAGGATCTGCGCAACCCGCTCGCCGTCTCCGCGCTTGCGTTGGTGCATCAGCGCTTTTCGACCAACACTTTCCCCTCCTGGCGTCTGGCTCACCCGTACCGCTTCCTCTGCCACAACGGCGAGATCAACACCGTCCGGGGCAACGTCAATTGGATCCAGGCGCGGCGCCAGGCGATGTCGTCTAAGCTGATGGGGGCCGATCTCGGCAAGCTGGTGCCGTTGATCCTGCCCGGCCAGTCGGATACCGCGTGTCTCGACAATGCGTTGGAACTGCTCGTCACCGCCGGCGGCTATTCGCTGTCGCATGCGATGATGATGCTGATCCCCGAGGCGTGGGCCGATCCGTTGATGGACAACGACCGGCGCGCCTTCTACGAGTACCACGCGGCCCTGATGGAGCCATGGGACGGGCCGGCGGCGATCGCCTTTACCGACGGACGGCAGATCGGCGCCACGCTCGACCGCAACGGCTTGCGGCCGGCGCGCTATATCGTCACCGACGACGACCATGTGATCATGGCTTCCGAAGCTGGCGTGCTGCCCGTGCCGGAAGAGCACATCACCCGCAAGTGGCGGCTGCAGCCCGGGAAGATGCTGCTGATCGATCTCGAAGAAGGCCGCATCATCGGCGACGACGAGATCAAGGCGAAGCTCGCCGCTGAGCATCCCTATGAGGCTTGGCTCAAGGAGACCCAGTACAAGGTCGCCGAGCTGCCAGAGCCGGCGGAGAGCACCAGCCCGCCGCTCACCAACGACCCGTCGACGCGGCTCGCGCTGCAGCAGGTGTTCGGCTACACGCAGGAAGATCTGCAGTTCTTCCTCGAGCCGATGGCCAAGGACGGCGACGACCCGGTCGGCTCCATGGGCACCGACACGCCGCTCGCCGCGTTCTCCGACAAGCCAAAGGTGCTCTACAACTACTTCAAGCAGAATTTCGCGCAGGTCACCAACCCGCCGATCGACCCGATCCGCGAAGAGTTGGTGATGTCGCTCGTCTCGATGATCGGGCCGCGGCCGAACCTGCTGGGCCACGAAGTCGGCACCCACCACCGGCTCGAAGTGTCGCAGCCGGTGCTGACCGACGGCGATCTCGACAAGATCCGCAACATCGAGAAACTGGCGGACGGACGGTTCAAGACCGACACGCTCGACATCACCTGGCCGGCGGTGGAAGGCGCGGCAGGGGTCGAGCCGGCACTCGAAAACCTGTGCCATGCCGCGACGGAGGCGGTTTTCGCCGGGCACAACATCCTGATCCTTTCCGACCGCGCGACCTCGGTCGAGCGCTGCCCGATCCCGGCGCTGCTCGCGACCTCGGCCGTCCACCACCATCTGATCCGCGAGGGGCTGCGGACCCGCACCGGCATCGTCGTCGAGACCGGCGACGCGCTCCAGGTCCATGATTTTTGCGTTCTCGCCGGCTATGGCGCCGAGGCGATCAATCCCTATCTCGCCTTTGCGACGCTCGAACAGATCCGCACCGAGACGGACCTCGCGCTTTCCGCCTACGACGTCCAGAAGAATTATCTGAAGGCGGTGGGCAAGGGGCTGCTCAAGGTCATGTCCAAGATGGGCATCTCGACCTACCAGTCCTATTGCGGCGCCCAGATCTTCGATGCGGTGGGCTTGGAAAGCGCGTTTGTCGACAGGTACTTCACCGGTACGGCGACGACGATCGAAGGCGCCGATTTGTTCGCCATCGCCAACGAGGCTCTGGTGCGCCACGCGCAGGCTTACGGTGGGGATCCGATCTATCGCGAGATGCTCGATGTCGGCGGCGACTACGCGTTCCGCCTGCGCGGCGAGGCGCACGCCTGGACACCCCAGACGATCGGCCGGCTGCAGCACGCGGCGCGCGGCAATTCGGCGGCCGACTACAAGGCCTTCGCCAATATCATCAACGATCAGTCGGAACGGCTGCTGACCATCCGCGGGCTGATGAAGTTCAAGTCGGCGGCCGAAAAAGCGCCGCTCGACGAGGTCGAGCCGGCGAGCGAAATCGTCAAGCGGTTTGCGACCGGCGCGATGAGTTTCGGCTCGATCAGCCGCGAGGCGCACACCACGCTGGCGATTGCGATGAATCGCATCGGCGGCAAATCGAACACCGGCGAGGGCGGCGAGGAAGCCGAGCGGTTCAAGCCGCTGCCGAATGGCGATTCAAAGCGCTCGGCGATCAAGCAGGTAGCGAGCGGACGGTTCGGCGTCACGACCGAATACCTGGTTAATGCCGACGTGCTGCAGATCAAGATGGCGCAGGGCGCCAAGCCCGGCGAGGGCGGCCAGCTTCCCGGCCACAAGGTCGACAAAGCCATCGCGAAAGTGCGCCACTCGACGCCGGGGGTCGGGCTCATCTCGCCGCCGCCGCATCATGACATTTATTCGATCGAGGATCTGGCGCAGCTCATCCACGACCTCAAGAACGCCAACCCCAAGGCCGCGGTGTCGGTCAAGCTGGTGAGTGAGGTCGGAGTCGGCACGGTCGCCGCTGGTGTCTCCAAGGCGCGCGCCGACCATGTGACGATCGCCGGCTACGAAGGCGGCACCGGCGCAAGTCCGCTGACATCGCTGACCCATGCCGGCTCGCCCTGGGAGATCGGCCTCGCCGAGACCCAGCAGACGCTGGTTCGCAACGGCCTGCGCGGCCGCATCGCGGTGCAGGTCGATGGCGGTCTGCGCACCGGGCGCGATGTCGTGGTCGGCGCGCTGCTCGGCGCCGACGAGTTCGGCTTTGCGACCGCGCCGCTGATCGCCGCCGGCTGCGTGATGATGCGCAAGTGTCACCTCAACACCTGCCCGGTCGGCATCGCGACGCAGGACCCGGTGCTGCGCGCCCGTTTCACCGGCCAGCCCGAACATGTCATCAACTATTTCTTCTTTGTCGCCGAAGAAGTGCGCGAGCTGATGGCGGAGCTGGGCTTCCGCAATTTCGACGAGATGGTCGGCCGGGTCGACCGGCTCGACATGGTCCGCGCGGTCAATCACTGGAAGGCGCGCGGGGTCGACCTGTCGCGCCTCCTCTACCAGGAGCCGGCGGCGCCCGGCGTGGCGATCCATCACTGCGAGAGCCAGAACCATCATCTCGACAAGGCGCTCGACCAGGAGCTGATCGCCGAGTCGCGGGCCGCGCTCGACAAGGGTGAGCTGGTGCGCATCGAAAAGCCGATCCGCAACGTCCACCGCACGGTCGGGGCGATGCTGTCGGGCGAGGTCGCGCGGCGCTATGGCCATGACGGTTTGCCCGACGACACGATCTGGGCGCGTTTCGAAGGCACCGCCGGGCAGAGCTTTGGCGCCTTCCTCGCGCATGGCGTGACCGTCGAGCTGGTCGGCGACGCCAACGACTACACCGGCAAGGGCCTGTCGGGCGGCAAGCTTATCGTTCGCCATCCGCCGCAGGCGCCGCGCGAGCCGACCGAGAACATCATCATCGGCAACACCGTGCTTTATGGCGCGATTGCCGGCGAAGCCTATTTCGAGGGCGTCGCCGGTGAGCGCTTCGCGGTGCGCAATTCGGGCGCCATCGCCGTCGTCGAGGGCACCGGCGACCATGGTTGCGAGTACATGACCGGCGGCACCGTCGTCGTGCTCGGCGAGACCGGGCGCAATTTCGCCGCCGGCATGTCGGGCGGCGTCGCCTATGTCTGGGACCCGAAGGGCAAGTTCGCCAGCCTGTGCAACAAGGCCGGGGTCGACCTCGAAAACATCGCCGCCGACGATGGCGACGAAGCCCAGGACCAAGGCGATCGGCCGCGCCAGCGTGGTGTCGATGTCCACGACAACGGGATGGGCGACCTGTTGCGCCACGACGCGGCGCGACTGCGCATCCTCATCGAGCGCCACCACCTGCTGACCGGCAGCAAGCGCGCCCGCCACCTCCTCGAAGACTGGGACAACACGCTCGCCGCGTTCGTCAAGGTGATGCCAAAGGACTATCGGCGTGCGCTGCTCGAGCTCAAAGCAGAGGACGAAGCGCGCATGGCCGCCGCGGAGTAGCGCGTCCAATCTCGCTCTAGCCATATGCGCCGGCGTGGAAGGCATGCCTCTTGCGTGTGCAGAAGCGTTGATGTCTATCCTCGCATGGGGCAAGATTGAGATAAGTCAGTATTCGTGACCAGTCTTGGCGGACTGGTCCAAGGACAGCGGGATGGGAAAGCCGACCGGTTTCCTCGAAGTCGAACGCGAGGACCGCCACTACGAGAAGGTGGCGGCGCGGGTCAAGAATTGGCGCGAGTTCCTCCATCCGCTGCCCGAGAAGACGCTGCGCGCACAGGCCTCGCGCTGCATGGATTGCGGCATCCCGTTCTGCCATGAGGGCTGCCCGGTCAACAACATCATCCCCGACTGGAACAACCTCGTTTACCGCGACCAGTGGCGCAACGCGCTCACCGTCCTCCACTCGACCAACAATTTTCCCGAATTCACCGGCCGCATCTGCCCGGCGCCGTGCGAGGCGGCGTGCACGCTCAACATCGACGAAAACCCGGTGACGATCAAAACCATCGAATGCGCGATCGTCGACCGCGGCTGGCAGGAGGGGTGGATCGTGCCGCTCGTGCCGGCTACGAAGACTGGCAAAAATGTCGCGGTGGTCGGCTCGGGGCCGGCGGGCATGGCCTGTGCGCAGCAACTGGCGCGCGCCGGGCATGTCGTGACCTTGTTCGAGAAAAGCGATCGGATCGGCGGGCTGCTGCGCTATGGCATTCCCGATTTCAAGATGGAAAAGCACCTGATCGACCGCCGTATGGCGCAGATGGCGGCCGAGGGGGTCGAGTTCCGTCCGTCGACCGAGATCGGCGTCACGGTCTCGATGGAGCAATTGCTGGCGGATTGCGATGCGGTGGCGATGACCGGCGGCGCCGAATGGGCGCGCGACCTCGAGGTGCCGGGTCGTGAGCTTGCCGGCATCCATTACGCGATGGATTTTCTGCCGCAACAGAACAAGCGCAACGCCGGCGACGACGAACCCAAAGCCGCGCCGGGCGGCACGATCAGCGCCAAGGGAAGGCACGTCGTGGTCATCGGCGGCGGCGACACCGGCTCCGACTGCATCGGCACCTCGACGCGACAGGGCGCCGCGTCGATCACCCAGCTCGAAATCCTGCCGCGGCCGCCCGACCACGAGAACAAGGCGCTCACCTGGCCCGATTGGCCCTTGAAGATGCGCACCTCGTCGTCGCAGGAGGAAGGGTGCGAGCGCGACTTCGCGGTGCTCACCAAGCGGGCGCGCGGTGCGAACGGCAAGATCGAGGCGCTCGAATGCGTCCGGGTCGATTGGGCGCAGCAGGACGGCCGCTGGGTAATGCAGGAAGTGCCGGGCAGCGCATTCGAGCTGAAGGCCGACCTGGTGCTGCTGGCGATGGGGTTTCTCGGGCCGCGCCAGCCGGGGATGGTCGAGCAGTCGGGGGTCGCGCTCGACCCGCGCGGCAATGTCCAGGCCAACACGCTCGACTACAAGACCAGCGTGTCGAAGGTCTTCGCCGCCGGCGACATGCGGCGCGGGCAATCGCTCGTCGTCTGGGCGATCCGCGAAGGCCGGCAATGCGCCCGCGCGATCGACGAATTCCTGATGGGGAAGGCGACGCTGCCACGCTAGGTGATGCTCGCGGTCACTTGGCCGATTCCAGCAAATTGGGCCTCGATACGGTCGCCGGCGCGAAGCGCGAATTGCCGGGTGAACGAGCCGCTCATGATCCAGTCGCCGGCCTTCACCCGCTCACCGAATTGCGCGAGCTTCTGGGCGAGCCACGCCACCGAATTACAGGGGTGGCCGAGCACGGCGCTGCCCTCGCCGGTGGCGACCTCGCTGCCGTTGATGCGGACGCTGACCTTCACCTTGTCCAGCTCGGGCAGCGCCGCGCGCTCGACCGCGGGGCCGAGCACGAAACTGTGCTGCTGCGCGTTGTCGGCGAGCGCCAGCGCGAGCTGACGGGTGAGGTCGCCGCGCGTCTCGATGATCTCGAAAGCCGGGTGCACGCGGGCGACGGCGGCGGCGACATCCGCCGGCGTCGCATTGGGCGCGAGGTCGGCGCCCATGACGATGCACAGTTCGTTCTCGAACCCCGGCGCGATCAGCTCGTCCGCACGGAAGGCATGTCCCGAGGTGAGCTTGCCGTCCGCCAGCAGGCAGCCGAACACCGGCTCGTGCACCTGGAATTGCTGCTGGATGGCGCGCGAGGTGAGCCCGACCTTCCAGCCGATGCGCTTGTCGCCGCGCCGGTCGATCAGCGCCAATTGCAGGCGGTAGGCGTCGTCGAGCGACAGCCGGTCGAACCACGCGGCGGGGAAATATTCGCCGAGCGCCCGCGCCGCTTCGAATTCCAGCACCGCCGCCGAAAGTGCACGCTCGTCCATCATCCCCTCCGCCGGCCATGCGCCCGAACGGTGGGAAGCCTACACCGAAAAATACTTCGCTTGCGGGTGGTGGACGACGATGGCCGAGGTCGATTGCTCGGGGTCGAGCTGGTCCTCGTCGGTGAGAGCGATGCCGATGGCTTGCGCGTCGAGCAGTTTCAGGAGCTGGGCCTGGTCGGCGAGGTTGGGGCAGGCCGGGTAACCAAAGGAATAGCGGCTGCCGCGATAGCCCTGCGCCAGCATCTCGTCATGGTCGCGCGCCTCCTCGGCGGCAAAGCCCAGCTCGCCGCGGATGCGCTTGTGGACGTATTCGGCAAAAGCCTCGGCCATCTCGACCGAAAGGCCATGCAAATAGAGGTAGTCCTGGTAGCGGTCGGCGGCGAACCATTCGCGCGCCGCCTCCGAGGCGCGGCGGCCCATGGTCACGACCTGGAGGCCGATCACGTCGCGCTGGGGGCTG
>DATJSH010000256.1:0-14772 GCA_035504235.1 Allostellaceae bacterium
CGCGTGATGACAGGTGGATCGATGCCAGGTGGATCGATGACCGGATCGCCCTTCACGGTCGCCTGTGTCCAGTTTACCGCCGGACCTGATCCCGACCCCAATATCGCGGTCGTCTCCGATCTGATCCGCCGGGCGCGCGACGCCGGCGCCGATTTCATCACCACGCCCGAGGCGAGCAATTTTATTGAAAGCGGCCAAAAGCGGCGCGACAAGGCGCGGCGCGAGGCCGACGACCCATTCCTCGCGGCGATGCGCGAGCTGGCGCGCGAGACGGGCGCCTGGATTCTGGTCGGCTCGCTGGTCATCGACCCGGCCGGCGAGCCTGGCGCCGCCGACGAGACGCGGCTCGCCAACCGCTCGTTCCTGCTCGACGCGCAAGGCGGCGTCGTCGCCAAATACGACAAGATCCACCTGTTCGACATCGATTTGCCGAATGGCGAAAGCATCCGCGAGAGCAACGCCTACCGCCCCGGCCACCGCACGGTGATCGCGGAGACGCCATGGGGGCGGCTCGGCATGACCGTGTGCTACGATGTGCGCTTCCCGCACCTCTACCGCCAGCTGGCGCAGGCCGGCGCCGATTTCTTGTCGGTGCCCTCGGTCTTTACCGTGCCGACCGGCAAGGCGCATTGGGAGGTGCTGTTGCGCTCCCGGGCGATCGAAAACGGCGCCTTCGTCTTCGCCCCGGCCCAAACCGGGGAGCATACCGCCGGTCGCAAAAGTTACGGCCACTCGCTGATCGTCGACCCCTGGGGCGAGGTGCTGGCCGAAGGCGGCGAGGATGTCGGCATCATCACCGCAAGGATCGACCCTAGCCGCGTCGCCAAGGTTCGCGGCGGGCTGCCGTCTCTGCAGCACGACCGCGATTTCACGCCGCCGGCGCTGGCGTCCCATCCGCTAGCGGCGGAATAGGGGTCGCTAAGCCGCTGAAAGCGGCCGCTTTACCGATCCTTAGCACTGTCAGAGCATGATTGGTAAATTCCGGCGGCGCGCTATATAAAGCGGGCGGTTAGGAGGTCGCGTCGATGATTCGGTTTTCTCTGCGCTGCAAGGAAGGCCATGAATTCGAGGCCTGGTTCCAAAGCGGCGAGGGCTACGAGGCGCAGCTTCAGGCCGGCGAGATCGCCTGTCCGGATTGCGGCGATGCGCATGTCGAGAAGGCACTGATGGCGCCCAGCATCGGCCGTTCGCGCCGAGCCGGGCCGCCCGTCTCCCCGGCGCAGATGCGACAGATGCTGGTGCAGATGCGCAAGCAGGTCGAACAGAACTGCGACTATGTCGGCCCGCAATTCGCCGAGGAAGCGCGCAAGATTCACTACGGCGAGATCGATGCTCACGGCATCTACGGCGAGGCGACCGACGCCGAGTCGAAGGAACTCTCCGAGGAAGGCATCGAGTTCGGCCGTATCCCGTGGGTACAGCCGCCGGACGCTTGACGCCTACGGCTTTACCGCCATCACCAGGTAATTGACCGACAGATCGTCCGTCTGAGCCCAGTCGCCGCTGAGGGGGCGGTAACGCAGGCCTTTGAGCTGTTTGGTCTGCAGCCCGGCGCGTCGCAGCCCCAGCACAAATTCCGACGGTCGCAGGAAGCGCCGCCAGTCATGCGTGCCGCGCGGCAGCCAGCGCATCACATATTCCGCTCCGACAATGGCGAGCGCATAGGATTGCGGCGTGCGGTTGAGCGTCGCGCCGATGAAGGCGCCGCCGGGCTTGATGAGCGCGGCGCACGCGGCGAGCAGCGCGTCCGCATCGGCGACGTGTTCGATGATCTCCAGCGCCAGCACGACATCGAATTGCCGTTTTTCGGCGGCCAGCGATTCGGCGGTCTCGCTGCGGTAGTCGATGTCGAGCCCGCTGGCTGCCGCATGTTCCCGGGCGACGGCGATCGCCGCTTCGTCCGCGTCGATCGCGGTCACCGCAAAGCCGAGCCGCGCCATCGGCTCGGCGATGAGCCCGCCGCCACAGCCGATATCGCAGAGGCTCAGCCCCGCAAACGGGGTAAGCGATCGCGTGTCGCGGCCGAAATGCGCGTCGAGCGCGTCGCGAATAAAACCGAGCCGCGCCGGGTTCAGGCGGTGCAACGGGCGGAAGCTGCCGGCCGGATCCCACCAGCTCGGGGCCTGGGCGGCAAAGCGCGCGATCTCTGCGGGATCGATCGTCGGGTCGCGCGCGATGTCGCCGCTAGGCTCGATGGTCTCGGTTGCCTTCATGGCATCATATTAACGCCGCCGCGGGACCGAGCCTTATGGCCTCGGCCCCTGCAAAAGAGTATGCGAAGGGGCATATAAGGCCGGCGGTGCCGGCGTAAAACGGCAAAAAGCGATTTGCGAGAAACGATGGTGCGTATCGTCCAGAAATTCGGCGGCACCTCGGTCAAGGATGTCGAGCGGATCCGCAATGCCGCCAAACGCGTCAAGCGCGAGGTGGATGCCGGCAACGAGGTTGTCGTCGTTGTCTCGGCGATGGCCGGGACGACCAACCAGTTGGTCGACTGGACGCAGGCGATGAGCCCGCTGCACGACACCCGCGAGTACGACACGATCGTCGCCAGCGGCGAGCAGATCACCGCCGGCTTGATGGCACTGGCCTTGCAGGATATGGGGGTGGACGCGCGCTCGTGGCTCGGCTGGCAAATTCCGATCCGCACCGACGACACGCACGGCAAGGCGCAGATCGATCGGATCGAGACCGCGGAACTCGGGAGCCGGCTTGCTGCGCGGCAGGTCGCGGTGGTCGCGGGGTTTCAGGGCATCGGATCCGATGGCCGGATCACGACCCTCGGGCGCGGCGGGTCGGACACCTCCGCCGTGGCATTGGCGGCGGAGTTGAAAGCCGACCGCTGCGATATCTTTACCGATGTCGACGGGATTTACACGACGGACCCGCGCATCGTTGCGAAAGCGAGGAAGCTCGATAGAATCGCGTTCGAAGAAATGCTCGAGATGGCCTCGCAGGGCGCGCGCGTGCTGGAGACGCGCTCGGTGGCGATGGCGATGAACAATCGCGTGCGCCTACAGGTGCTGTCGAGCTTTGTCGACGCGCCGGGAACGCTCGTGACCGATGAGGACGAGATCGTGGAACATCGCGTGGTCAGCGGCATCGCTTACAGCCGCGACGAGGCCAAGATCACGGTCGAGCATGTCGCCGACCGGCCGGGCGTCGCGGCGGCGCTGTTCGGCCCGCTCGCGGACAGCGCGATCAATGTCGATATGATCGTGCAGAACGTTTCCGCCGACGGCGCCACGACCGATATGACCTTTACCGTCGGCCGCGCCGATCTCGAACGGGCGTTGGCGGTTCTGGAAGAACAGCGCAAGGCGCTCGGCTTCAAGGCGCTGAAGCCGGATTCGAACGTCGTCAAGATTTCGGTGATCGGCGCCGGGATGCGCAGCCATGCCGGCGTCGCGCAGCTGATGTTCAAGACGCTTGCCGATCGCGGCATCAATATCCAGGTGATCTCGACCTCCGAGATTAAGGTCAGCGTGCTGATCGCCGCCGATTACACCGAGCTGGCGTTGCGCGCGCTGCACACCGCTTACGGGCTCGACGAGGCCGGATGACCGCCGCTTTTCTCACGGCTGATCGGCTGCAGGCGCCATCGCGCACCATGGCGGGCGTTGACGAGGCCCGAGCCGTGCTCGACCGGCTGTGGGCGCGCGGCCGCGAGTTTCTCGGCACAGAGCTGGCGATCATGGGCGGCGCGATGACCTGGGTGTCGGAGCGCAACCTCGTCGCGGCGATTTCCAATGCCGGCGGGTTCGGGGTCATCGCATCGGGATCGATGTCGCCCGATCTGCTGGCCAACGAGATCGAGGCGACGGCAGCGCTGACCGGCAGGCCGTTCGGCGTCAACCTGATCACGATGCACCCGCAGCTCTTGGACCTGGTCGACGTGTGCCTCGCCCACTCGGTCGGGCACGTTGTGTTGGCGGGCGGCATCCCGCCGGCAGCGGCGATTGCCCGCATCCGCGACGGCGGCGCGCGCGCCCTGTGCTTCGCACCGGCGTTGGTGCTGGCCAAGAAGCTGGTGCGCAGCGGCGCCGAGGCGATCGTCATCGAAGGCAGCGAGGCGGGCGGTCATATCGGTCCGGTCTCGACCGCTGTGCTGGCGCAGGAAGTGCTGCCGCATGTGAGCGAGGTGCCGGTCTTCGTGGCCGGCGGCATCGGCCGCGGCGAGGCGATCCTCTCCTATCTGGAAATGGGCGCGGCCGGGGTACAGCTCGGCACGCGCTTTGTCTGCGCCCACGAATCGATCGCCCATCCCAATTTCAAGCGCGCCTTCATCCGCGCCTCTGCGCGTGATGCGATGCCGTCGGCGCAGCTCGATACGCGCTTCCCGGTGATCCCGGTGCGGGCGCTGGCCAACCCGGCGACCGAGCACTTCGCGCAGACCCAGCGCGACGTCATCGAGCGCTTCTCCCGGGGCGAGCTGAGCCAGAAGGACGCCCAACTCGAGATCGAGCATTTCTGGGCGGGAGCGCTGCGCCGCGCGGTCATCGACGGCGATGTCGAGGGCGGATCTCTGATGGCGGGGCAGAGCGTCGGCCTTGTCTCGCGCGAACAGAGTACGGTCGACATCCTCGACGAGCTGGTCGAGCAGGCGCTGGCGGTGATCGATGCCCGCCGCCGGGCGGAGGACCGGGACCGCCAGCAATGAACGATCTTCCCGGAAGCACCCCAGCGGCCGCGCCGGCGACCTCTCCGGGTGGCCCGCCGGGGCCGCGCCCGGGCACCTCGCCGGCCGCAGGCGCGCCTGCGGCCGGCACCCGGCGGTTGCTGCGCCGGCTGCGCGATGTCATGGCCGCCTCGGGTGCGGCACAGGAGCGGCTCGATCGCATCGTGCTGCTGGTCGCCGCGGAAATGGTGGCCGAGGTGTGCTCGATCTATGTGATGCGCGCCGGTGAGGTGCTCGAGCTGTTCGCGACGGAGGGTCTGCGGCCCGAGGCGGTGCATCGCACCCGGCTGCGGGTGGGCGAGGGGCTGGTCGGGGTCATCGCCGCGACCGCGCGGCCGCTCGCTTTGGCCGACGCGCAAGCGCACCCGGATTTCGCCTATCGGCCGGAGACCGGCGAGGAGATTTATCACTCGCTGATGGGTGTGCCGATCCTGCGCGGCGGCCGGGTGCTCGGCGTGCTGGTGGTGCAGAACCGTACGCCGCGCCGCTATACCGAAGACGAGATCGAGATCGCGCAGACGATCGCGATGATCGTCGCCGAGCTGATCGCCAGCGGCGAGCTCGTCAACCCGCTGGAGATGGCGCAGAGCAGCAGCGGCGCCCTTTTGCCGGTGCGGTTGACCGGCGTGCGGCTTAACGAGGGTCTGGCGACCGGCTTGGCCGTGCTGCACATGCCGAAGCTCGTGATCCGCCAGGTCGTCGCCGAGGACATCGAGGCGGAACTGGCGCGGCTCAACCGCGCGGTCGCGGCGATGCAGAGCGCGATCGACGATCTCGTGGCGACGAGTCGCGGGCTTGGCGTCGGCGAACACCGCGACATCATCGAGACCTACCGCATGTTCGCCGCCGATCGCGGCTGGCTCAATCGCATCACCGAGGCGGTGCGAAGCGGTCTCACCGCCGAGGCCGCGGTGCAGAAAATCCGCGAGGAAACTCGCACACGCATGATGCAGATCGCCGACCCTTATCTGCGCGAGCGACTCCTCGACCTCGAGGACCTCGCGAACCGGCTGCAGCATTTCCTCGCTGGCGGGATGGGAGGCGGCGAAATGGGCGTGTTGCCGGCCGAATTCATCCTCGTCGCCAAATCGATGGGACCGGCCGAGCTGCTCGACTATGCCCATCGCCGGGTGCGCGGGTTGGTGCTGGAGGAGGGGTCGCCGACCGCGCATGTCGCGATCGTCGCCCGCGCCTTCGACATTCCCGTGGTCGGCCGGGTCGAGGACGCGACCAGCCGCGCCGAAAGCGGCGACATGATTGTCGTCGACGGCGATCACGGCCAAGTGCTGATCCGGCCGAGCGAGGATATGCAGCAATCGGTCGAGGAGGCGATCGCCGCGCGCACCCGCCGCCGCGCCTATTACGAAACGTTGCGCGACCAGCCCACGGTGACGCGTGATGGCGTGCCGATCAGGTTGCTGCTCAATGCAGGGCTGCTGATCGACCTGGTGCAGGTAGCAGCGACCGGCGCCGAGGGCGTCGGGCTTTTCCGCACCGAGATTCCCTTGCTGACCCGCGACGCCTTCCCCGATGTCGCCGATCAGACCGGCTTTTATCGTCGTGCCTTCGAGCAGGTCGGCGATCGGCAGATCGTCTTTCGCACACTCGACATCGGCGGCGACAAGGTGCTGCCGTATCTCAGCCACGCGGCGGAAGAGAACCCGGCGATGGGCTGGCGGGCAATCCGCATCGGCCTCGATCGCCCGGCGATGCTGCGCCAGCAATTGCGGGCGCTGCTGCGCGCCGCTTCCGGCCGCGACCTCTGGGTCAAGTTCCCGATGGTCGCCGAGGTCGCCGAGTTCGAGCAGGCGCGGGCTTTGCTCGACCTTGAACGGCAGCGGGCCGCGGCAGAAGGATTCGCGCCGCCGCGCTCCGTCAGGGTCGGGGTGATGCTCGAGGTGCCATCGTTGCTTTGGCAGCTTCCCGAATTGTTGAGACGCACCGACTTTTTGTCGATCGGGACAAACGACCTTGCGCAGTTTCTGTTTGCCAGCGATCGCGGCAACCCGCGCCTCGCGGACCGCTACGACCTGCTGTCGGCGCCGATCGTCGCACTGCTGCGCGACGTCGTCGCCAAATGCGCCGCCGCCAATGTGCCGCTCAGCATGTGCGGCGAAATGGCCGGCAGCCCGGTCGATGCGATGATGCTGATCGGGCTCGGCTTCCGCACCTTGTCGGTGACCCCGACCGCGCTCGGGCCGATCAAGACGATGATCCGCAGCCTCGATGCCGGCGGTGTCGCAGGCTATCTCGACGAGATCGGCGAGCGGCCCGATCACTCGCTGCGCCACCGCATCGAGGCCTATGCGCGCGACCACGCGGTGGCATTGTGACAGTTGCGCTGCAAGGCGGGCGAATCGACACTCCGATCCGGCTTTAGTATACAAGGCGGCGAAAGCGGGTACGCGGGTTGACGTTTTTCCAACGCATCAAGACGCCTTTCTCCGAAAGCCCGGGCGACGAGCAGGCGCGGTTGCAGCCGCGGATGCGGCTGATTGGCGAGTTGCTGCAGGAGCGGCGCGAGGATCTCGGCCTCGACCTCGACGAGATCGGCGCGATGCTGCGGATCAAGCCTGCCTATCTGGCGGCGCTCGAGCAGGGCCGCACGCGCGATCTGCCCGGGCCGACCTATGCAATCGGCTTTGTGCGGGCCTATGCGGACTTTCTCGGACTCGATTCCGAGGCGGTGCTCGTACGCTTCAAGACCGAGGCGGCGGGCGTCACCGCGCGCCCCGACCTGGCGCTGCCGGTACCGCTCGGCGAGCGCAGCCTGCCCGGCGGTGCGCTGGTTCTCGTCGCGCTGATCGTCGCGCTGTGCGGTTATGGCATCTGGTATTACCTGTCGACCGAGGAGCGCAGCCGGCCGGAACGGGTCGCCGCGGTGCCGGCCGCGCTGCAGGCGCCGCCGGCGTCGGTCGCGGGTCTGTCGGCTCCACCCGCCGATAGCGTCAGCAATGCACCAGCGCCGGCTTCGTCGACGCCGGGTGCAGGCGCCAACCTTGCTACCGGCGCGCTGCTGACGGCGCTTCCGCGGACCGCGCCGTCGTCGGGTGCGCCGCCCCCGGCCACGCCCGCGGCGGCCCCGGCCACGCCCGCGCCGCCATCGCAAGCGGCGCAACAAGCCGCTCCGCCGCCTCAAGCCTCGGCGCCGCCGCAAACAGCCTCGGTCACAGCCTCGACGCCGGCGACGGCAACAACTTCTGCGACGCCTGCCCCTGCCGCGATCGGCAAGATCACCATCAAGGCGCTGGCCGATTGCTGGATCCAGGTGCGCGCCGCCGACCAGTCGCTCGTATTCTCGCGCGTTCTGCGAGCTGGGGAGACCTACGCG
Source organism: Allostellaceae bacterium (assembly GCA_035504235.1). Taxonomy (GTDB): domain Bacteria; phylum Pseudomonadota; class Alphaproteobacteria; order ATCC43930; family CGMCC-115725; genus DATARH01. The sequence goes on from DATJSH010000256.1 coordinate 8,010, forward strand.
GTGCCCCAGCGCAGCGGTCTGGCGCTGCGCACGGGGAATGCCGGCGCGTTGGAGCTCGCGGTTGACGGCAAGGCCGTGCCATCGATTGGCGGCATCGGTGCGCTGCGGCGCGATGTCGTGCTCGATCCGGCGGAGCTTGCGGCGGGTACCGCCGTTCACGGATAGAGCCGTGACTTTCTTCTGTCACCCAGGCGTTCTATAACGCTGACAAGGGAATTCCCGCGAGGACCAGATGAGCGTTCGCCCGTATCGCGATATTCACCGCCGCGCCTGCCGCCAGATTTACGTCGGCAACGTGCCCGTCGGCGGCGACGCGCCGATCACCGTGCAGTCGATGACCAACACCATCACCCGCGATGTGAAGGCGACAGTGGAGCAGGTGCAGGCGATGGAGCGTGCGGGCGCGGACATCGTCCGCATCTCCTGCCCGGACAGGGATTCGGCGCTGGCGCTCAAGGACATTGTGCGCGAGATAAAGGTGCCGATCGTCGCCGATATCCATTTCCACTATCGACGGGCAATCGAGGCGGCGGAAAGCGGCGCGTCTTGCCTGCGGATCAACCCCGGCAATATCGGCTCGCCAGAGCGGGTGCGCGAAGTCGTCCAGGCCGCCAAGGACTATGGGTGCTCGATGCGTATCGGCGTCAATGCCGGTTCGTTGGAAAAGGACCTGCTCGAGAAATACGGCGAACCCTGCCCCGAAGCGATGGTTGAGAGCGCGCTGTTCCACGCCAAGATTCTCGAGGACAACGACTTCTTCAATTTCAAGATCTCATGCAAGGCGTCCGACGTGTTCCTCGCCGTCGCCGCCTACCAGCAGCTTGCCGAAGCTTGCGACTACCCGCTGCATCTCGGCATTACCGAAGCGGGCGGTCTGCGCGCCGGAACGGTCAAGTCGTCGATCGGCATGGGCATGCTGTTGTGGGCGGGGATCGGCGACACGATCCGCGTGTCGCTGTCGGCCGATCCGGTGGAAGAGATCAAAGTCGGCTACGACATGCTCAAATCGCTCGGGCTGCGGCGGCGTGGCGTGACGGTGATCTCATGCCCGTCTTGCGCGCGCCAACAGTTCAAGGTGATCGACACGGTCGCTCAGCTCGAAGAGCGGCTCGCCCATATCACCACACCGCTCACCGTTTCGGTGATCGGCTGCGTCGTCAACGGGCCGGGCGAGGCGCGCGAGACCGATATCGGCCTCACCGGCGGCGGCAACAACACGCATCAGATTTATCTGAGCGGCGTGACCGATCACCGGCTGAGGGACGCGAGCATCGTCGATCATCTGGTCGAGCTGGTCGAAAAGAAAGTCGCCGAGATCGAAGCGGCAAAGAGCGCCGAGCAGGCGCCGGTGCTCGAACCGGCGCAGTAAGCGGTACCGACGCAGGGGGAAACCGCCGCCGCAAGCAGGCCCACCCCAACGCCAGCGCTAGCTAAAACCTATCTAGATCGAAGCTCTGATCGAAGCTCTCACGCGACCGCCAAAGTCGACGCCACACATGGCTTGCCCGTGGTCGGCGGGGCGGCAAGAGCGCCAATTACACGAACTATCATTGCCTTAATACATGGCCTTTACACAATATCACTGATCCGGATCATTTTTGCCCAATCTGAGGGCCATCCGGGGCAATGAATTTGACTTGCCGCAACCGGCCCCCTAACGTGCGGCAACGACATAAAAGGCAAACGCGAACAGGAGGCGGGAAATGGGAGGTACGCCGTCGGCGACGACGGTTCCCAATGCATTCGTGAACAGACTCGCGAAACTCGTCCCGCTAACACCGGACGAAACGGCGATTCTCCACGAGCTCCAGTCGAGCCCGCGCACGGTGCAGCGGCATCGCGATATTATTACCGAAGGTCGCAGCTATGGCAGTATTTTTATAGTAATGGAAGGCAATGCGATCCGGTATCGTATTCTTCATGACGGACGCCGCCAAATCATCAATATAGTATTGCCGGGAGATATTGTCGGAGCTCTGGGTTACTTTACGGAAAGTTCGCTATATTCTACAAAAGCATTGACGGAAGTGGTTGTCGCGACAGTGCCATTTGCGCGTCTCAATGCGTTGAATGAAACCCATCCGCGGTTGGTCACTAAGATATTCTGGTGGTTTTCGTGCGAATCAACCATTTATGCGGAACATCTTGTCGACCTTGGGCGGCGGTCCGCCTTGGAGCGGGTTGCCCATTTCTTGTTGGAGTTGTTGACGCGACTGCAGTCAGTCGGTCTCGCTGACGATCAATCGTTCAAGATTCCGCTGACGCAAGAGCTGCTCGCGGATGCGCTCGGGCTGAGCATACCCCATGTCAATCGAGTCCTGCGGCGTCTGCGCGAGGACAATCTGGTTGTCGTCGAAGACCAGCGGGTCACGGTAAAGGATATCGAATCGCTCTCCGAACTGGCGGATTTCGATCCTGGTTACCTCTCGCATTTCCCCGGCGGTGAGTTGCTGGCCGGCTGACAGGCGTCGTGGCAGAACGATCGTGGTTGAACTTTTTGCCACGCCTGCTGTTCGAGCGGCCCGCGACGCTAATTCGCGAGATTCGCTACCTGGTCGGCCCGGACCGCCCCCGAAACGGTAAGGCTATTCCACCGGGCGAGCGAGATTTGCGTGGGGTATTGTCGCATTCATGAAATAGGCAATCGGCGGCGATGCGCTAAACTCGGCTCGCCGTAGCGGCCACGGGGACAGTGAGGATGGCCACCACTATCTTTGCCAACGCTGCAGTGCTTGACGGGACGAACCCGGAGCGGCGCGAGGATTGGCATGTGCTGGTCGAGGACGAGCGCATCAAGGAAGTCTCGGATCGGCCGATCGCCAGCGCGGGGGCGCAGACGATCGATCTCGCCGGCCGCACGCTGATGCCGGGTCTGATCGACGCGCATGTCCATGTGATTGCCGTCGACGCCGCTCTGGCGCGGCTGGCGGAACAGCCGCTGACCTTGACCAGCCTGCAAGCCGGCCGGGTGATGGAGGGAATGCTGGCGCGCGGCTTTACCACGGTGCGCGACGCGGGCGGCGCGGATGGCGGGCTGGCCGAGGCGGTGGCGCAGGGGCTGGTTCGCGGCCCGCGGCTCTTTCCGTCGGGTCAGGCGCTGAGCCAGACCGGTGGTCACGGCGATCTGCGGCCGCGCACCCGATCGGTGGTCAGCTGCGCATGTTGCGAGTACGGCGCCGGTCTTGCGCGGATCGCCGACGGTGTCGATGAATGCCGCCGCGCCGCGCGCGACGAGCTGCGCAAGGGCGCGACGCAGATCAAGATCATGGCGTCCGGCGGGGTCGCTTCGCCCTACGATCCGATCTGGAACCTGCAGTACAGCGATGACGAGATGCACGCCATCGTCGAGGAGGCGCGCGCGTGGCACACTTATGTACTGGCGCATGCCTATACGCCGGAAGCGATTCGTCGCTCGATCGCCAACGGCGTGCGCTCGATCGAGCATGCCAACCTGATCGACGCACCGACCGCAGCCACGATTGCGCAGGCTGATGCGTTCGTCGTGCCGACGCTGGTCACCTACGACGCGCTCTATCGGTTCGGCCGCGATCTCGGGATCGCCGAGGTCAGCATCGCGAAACTCGGCGACGTGCGCGAGGCGGGGCTGCGCTCGCTGGAAATTCTCCAGCGGGCCGGCGTTAAGATCGGCTATGGCACCGATCTCCTGGGCGCCATGCACAAATACCAGTCGCGCGAATTCGTGATCCGCGCCGAGGCGATGGCGCCGTTCGACGTGATCCGCTCGGCGACGATCGTCAATGCCGAACTGTTGAACCGCTCGGGCGAGCTGGGGATTGTGGCGCCTGGCGCGTGCGCCGATTTGATTGTCGTCGACGGCGATCCGCTTCGCGACATCTCGGTGCTCGATGGCCAGGGCGAACACTTGACGGTCATCATGAAGGACGGCGTGCTGCACAAATGCCGGCAGTAAGATCGGAGCATGAACTTTAGGCGTGGCGCGCGCGTCGAGCGGCACCTCGCAGCGATCCTTGCCGCCGATGTTGCCGGCTACGCCCGGCTGATGAGCGAGGACGAGGAGGGGACGCTGGCCGGGTTGCGCATTTGGCGCCACCAGGTTGCCGACCCGCGCATCCGCGAGCGCCATGGCCGCATCATCAAGTCAACCGGTGACGGATTTCTTGTCGAGTTCGCCAGTGTCGTCGACGCAGTGCGCTGCGCGGTTGAGATGCAGCGCGAGATGGTCGCGCGCAACGGCGCTGCGCCACCCGAGCGCCGACTCGAATTCCGCATCGGCATCAATCTGGGCGACATCGTCGCCGAGGATCACGATATTTTCGGCGACGGCGTCAATGTCGCGGCGCGGCTCGAGGCGCTGGCCGAGCCGGCCGGCCTGTGCATCTCGCGCGTCGTGCGTGACCAGATTCGCGACAAGCTCCCCTATACATTCGAAGACCGCGGCGAGCAGCAGGTCAAGAATATCGCCCGGCCGGTGCGCGTCTACGCGATGAGCCCCGCGGCGATCGCCACGACCGAGCTTTCTGCCGCCTCACCGCGCCGGCGCATCAGGGTGGTTTCGCTGACGGGCGTACTCATCGCGCTGAGCCTCACGGTTTTCGCGAGCCTCGGCGGCTGGCTGTGGTGGCGCGGCAGCCTCGCCGGCGAAACAACACCGCCCGCTACAGTTTCCCCGCGTGTGACGCCCGCAACCTCGACCGTACCGCGCCTGTCGATCATCGTGCTGCCGTTCGAGAACTTGTCGCACGATCCCGACCAGGACTATTTCGCCGACGCGATCACCGAAGATTTGACGACCGACCTGTCACGGATTGCCGGCAGTTTCGTGATCGCGCGCAACACCGCGTTCACCTACAAGGGCATTGCCGTCGACGTGAAGCAGCTCGGCCGCGATCTCGGTGTTCGTTATGCGCTTGAGGGCAGCGTCCGCCGGCTCGGCGATCAGGTCCAGGTCAATGTCGAGCTGATCGACGCGAATACCGGCGCGCAAGTTTGGGCAGACCGCTTCGACACCGACCGGCGCAATCTCGCCGAGGCGCAAAACGAGATCACCGGCCGGCTCGCCCGCACGCTCAACCTCGAACTGGTGCAGGCGGTCGGGCGGCAGATCGAGAACGAGGCCAATCCCGACGCGCAAGACCTCATCATGCGCGGCTGGGCGCAGTATCAGCGCACCCAGGCGGCGACCAGCCGTGGGAGCGCACGCAAAGATTTCGAGCAGGCGCTGCAGATAGACCCGAATTCCTACGAGGCGACGCTCGGTGTCGCCGCCTCGCTGGTCGTCGACCTGGCGAACGGCACGAGCGAGCATCCCGAAAGCGATGAGGCCGAGGCGGAAAAACTGCTTTCGGAACTGCTGGGCCGCAACCCCAACCGCTCGCAACTGCACGATACGATGGCGTTGTTGCGACGCTACCAGAACCGCCTGCCCGAGTCGCGGATCGAGTGGCAACGGGCGATCGAGCTCGATCCGAACGATGCGATCGCCTATGGCCAACTCGGGGTGACGCTGATCTATCTGGGCGATCCGGCGGCGGCGATCCCGCTCGAGGAAAAACGCATCCACCTCAACCCGGACGACCCTAACATCGCGCTGGCGTATTGGTCGCTCGGCCTCGCCCATTTGCTGCAAGGCCATCTGCCGGAGGCGATCGACTGGCTGAGCAAGGCGCGCGCCGCGAACCCTCACATCTATTACATCGACCTCGATCTGGCAGCGGCGCTGGCGCTCAAGGGCGATACCGCCGGCGCGCGCGATGCGCTGGCGGCGTCGTTGAAGCTGAAGCCAGAGGTCAACTCGATGATCCGGCAACGGGCGCGCTGGGCCTATACCAACAACCCCGCCTATCGCGCGCTCGCCGAGAAAACCGTCGATGTCGGGCTGCGCCTCGCCGGCATGCCGGAGAATTGAGGCGTCAATCCGCCGCGTTCTTGCCCCCGTAGCGGCGGACGCGCAAATCGGCCTGTTCCTTGTGGCCCCAGAAGCGTTCGATCGCGCAGAGGCGGCTGCAATATTCGCCGATCATCGCCGAGGCTTCGGGGGTTTTGACCTCCTGGTAGGTGCAGGTCTTGAGGAACTTGCCGACCCAGAGGCCGCCGGTGTAGCGCGCCGCGCCCTTGGTCGGCAGCGTGTGGTTGGTGCCGATAACCTTGTCGCCGTATGACACATTGGTGCGCTCGCCGAGGAAAAGGGCGCCGTAATTCTTGAGGCGGTCGAGATAGCGCCGTGGGTCGCGGGTCAGCACCTCGACATGCTCGGCGGCGATGCGGTCAGCCTCGGCGACCGTCTCGTCCTCATTTGCGCAGTGGATGATCTCGCCATAGTCGCGCCACGCAACCCCCGCCACATCGGCGGTTTGCAGCACGCCGAGTTGCCGCTCGACTTCCTTGACAGTGTCATGCGCGAGCTTTTCCGATGTGGTCAGCAGGATTGCCGGTGACGTCGGCCCATGCTCGGCTTGGCCCAAGAGGTCGGTCGCGCACATCTCGGCGTCGGCGCTGTCGTCGGCAATGACGAGGATTTCAGTCGGCCCGGCAAAGAGGTCGATGCCGACCTTGCCGTAAAGCTGGCGCTTCGCCTCGGCGACATAGGCGTTGCCGGGACCGACCAGCATGTCGACCGGCTGGAAAGTCTCCGTGCCGACCCCCATCGCCGCGACCGCCTGGACGCCGCCGAGCACGCAGATATCGTCGGCGCCGCCGAGATGCATCGCCGCGATGGTCTCGGGATGCGGTCCGCCTTGGTTGGGCGGGGTGCAGGCGGTGATGTGACTGACCCCGGCAACCT
>DATJSH010000257.1:0-15897 GCA_035504235.1 Allostellaceae bacterium
GTACATCGACGCGAGCGGCCAGTCGTTCCGCGACTTCCTGGCCGGCAGGCTGCCGGCATTGCCCGGCGAGATTCCTACCGTCACCGACTGGAACGACCACATCACCACGGCCTTCCCCGAGGTGCGGCTCAAAAGCTTTCTTGAGATGCGCGGCGCCGATGGCGGACCGTGGCAGCGGCTTTGCGCGCTGCCGGCGCTATGGGTCGGGCTGCTCTACGACAATGCTGCGCTCGACGCGGCGCATGACCTCATCGCCGACTGGACCGAGGCCGAGCGCGACGCGATGCGCGCCGAGGTGCCAAAGCTCGGTCTCGACGCGCGCATCCGCAGCCGCACCTTGCGCGAGGTCGCGCTCGAAGTGCTCGATTTCGCTCGTGAGGGGTTGCATCGCCGGCGGCGGCTCGACCGCGCCGGCGAGGACGAGACGCATTTCCTCGACACGCTGTTCTCGATCGCCGGCTCGGGCCGTACTCAAGCCGCCGAGATGCTCGAGGATTACGAGAAGCGCTGGGGCGGCGACATCAAGCGCGTCTACGAGGAATACGCGTACTGACGCTGTTGTTCAGCCCGGCTTCTCGCCGGTCGCCGGCGGTGTGACGGCGACTCCGTCGCCCAGAGTGAATACATGCCAGCCGGCGGGATCGGCCATGTCGGCTTCGGGCGGCTCTCCGGACAATGACATCCAGCGCTCGTTGTGCCAGCTGGTCATCGCCACCTCGGCCTTGAGGCTGGCGCCGGCGATCGGCGGCGGGATGCCGAGATAGGCCCAGGGGATTGTCATCTCGGCGGTGACGCGCGGCTGGTCGGCGCCGAAATACACCGCCTGCGTGTCGCCCGGCGGGGCGCAGCCGTGCTCGACCGCCTCCTCGGCGGCGCCCTGGCAGACCACCCATTTCATCTCGAGGTAGTCTTTGACCTTGGTGCGCGGCGGGATGAAGAACAAGGTGAGCCGCTTGGGTCCGGCGCCGGCGTCGACACCGATCTCGACGCGGTAGGAATCGCCGAGCGGGAAGGCGCCGTCATAACGGAACAGGTCGACGTCGTAATAATCCTGGCCGACGGTCGCCAGGTTCAAGCCCTTGTCGCCCCATGAGAGGTAGATCTCGCCGAAATCGACCGCGCCGGGCGAGGAGACGAGAGGCGGCAGCAGGCTTGCCGGCTTGGGCCATTCGGCGATCGAATGGTCGTCGAGCGAGATGTCGGCATGCGGCAGCTGGCTGTTTTGCATCGCCGGCAGCGGGGCTTTCGCCGCGGCGTGAATGTCCGGCGCCAGCCGGTTGGCCTGCGTCAGCGCCGCGGTCAGCCGCTCATAGGGTCGGTCGTTGATGTCGAGAAGGCCGAAATCGTAATCCTCGCCGTCCTCGCGGCCGCCTTTCGGATGGTCGTAGAGCTGGAACCAGTGGGTGCCGACGATCGCCGGAATCGCGGCGAAATTATCGGTAGCGGCGGCGGCGCCGCGGGCGCGCTCGTCTTGAGTCTCGACCGTCATCAGATGGCCGTTGTTCTTGTTGCCGGTGCGGTTCTGGTTGGCGGCGAAAAACCATTCGGTGACGACGACCGGCTTGTCGCCCGACAGCTTTTCCAGCCCGTCCCAGAAGTAATGCGCGATCCAGCCGTCGCTGGCGTCGGGGTTGTAATTGGTGGCGATGGCGTCGACATGCCGGGCCTCGGCGCGCACCGCCGCCGGGTCGTAGTAGATCGGCAGCCGGTCGCCGAAATAGAGCGCGTCGGGGTCGGCGGCGCGGATCGCCTTTTCGGCCAGCGCGTAGTAGCGCTCGGCGACGATGCCGGTCCACTCGCGCACCGCGCTGATGCCGCGCCCGCCCGGGCGCATGTGCGTGTATTCGGTCGTCTTCAATAGCCCGTGCCACGAGGCGACCCCGTCCGGCGGGATGAAATCGGCGGTGAAGCGGCTCCAGTCGTCGCCGTAATGCTGGCGCAGCATCGCGACCCAGCGCTGCTTAGTGAAATTGTCGGCCGGTTTCGCCGAGTAGAAGACGAAGAGGGCGCCGGCCCACCAGCCGACCTCGTTGTCCGAGAAATAGCCGATCCGATAGGGCGAGCCCTTGTAGGGGGCGACCAGTTTCGGCGCCAGCGCCATCATCCGCCGCGCGGTGGCCGGGTCGAACGGGTCGAACCAGTGGAAGCGGGCGAGCCGGCCCAGCTCCAAATTGACGATCATCGGCTCGTGCAGTTGCGCAGGCGGCAGCGACCAGCCGCCGACGGAATTGAACCCCCAGTCGGCGAGGCGCTTCGTCGCGCGATCAACCCAGACCGCGAGCGACGGGTCGAACGCCTTCCAGCTATACCACACCTTGTTGTCCTTGACCCGCCAGGGATAGCCGCCGTTCACGACGTTGACGCCGAGGCTGTAGAAGCGGTCGCCGCACGGGGTCTTGAGCCAATCGACGCCCCGTTGGGAGTTGGCGTCGCGCTCGGTCGACCAGCGGTCGGATTTGACGGTCGCGAAGTCGCAGGCCGACGCCGGTGGCGGGATCAAGAAGAAGTTCATCGCTGCTGCGAAAAGCAGCGATCTAAAAAGGCGCATCATGTGGTGGGTATAAACCCCTCTAGCGCATTGCGGGAGAGGGAGGGGCCCATCGCGGCAGCGATGGGAGGATGAGGGTTCATGGCAGCGGAATTACCCTCACCCGGTTCGCCACTTCGTGTCTCGCCACCCTCTCCCGCGTGGGGGAGAGGGGATGACCTTGAGCGTCACGCGGCGGTGCCGCCGACAGTGATGCCGTCCATGCGCACGCTCGGCTGGCCGACGCCGACCGGCACGCCCTGGCCGTCCTTGCCGCAGGTGCCCACCCCGTCGTCGAGCCTGAGATCGTTGCCGATCATCGTGATCTTGGTCATGGCGTCGGGGCCATTGCCGATGAGGGTCGCGCCCTTGACCGCGGGACCGACCTTGCCGTCCTCGATCAGGTAAGCCTCGGACGCCGAGAACACGAACTTGCCGGAGGTGATGTCGACGCTGCCGCCGCCGAAATTGACCGCGTAGAGGCCCTTCTTGACCGAGCGCATGATTTCTTCCGGATCCTTGTCGCCGGCCAGCATATAGGTATTGGTCATCCGCGGGATCGGCGCGTTCGCGAAGCTTTCACGCCGGCCGTTGCCGGTCGGCTTGACGCCCATGAGGCGCGCGTTGAGGCGGTCCTGCATATAGCCTTTGAGGATACCGTCCTCGATCAGCACGTTGTAGGCGCTGGGCGTGCCCTCGTCGTCGACGGTGAGCGAGCCGCGCCGGTCGGGGATGGTGCCGTCGTCGACCACGGTGACGCCCTTCGAGGCGACGCGCTGGCCCATCAATCCCGAGAAGGCCGAGGTTTTCTTTCGGTTGAAGTCGCCTTCGAGCCCATGCCCGACGGCCTCGTGCAGCATGACGCCCGGCCAGCCCGAGCCGAGCACGACGACCATCTCGCCGGCCGGCGCCGGCACCGAACCGAGATTGACGAGCGCCTGGCGCAATGCCTCGTCGACCGAGGCCCGCCAATTGGCGGGATCAAGATAGCGCTCATAGGCAAAACGGCCGCCGCTGCCGTAGGAGCCAGTCTCCATGCGGTCGCCGTCCTGCACCATGATCGACACGTTGACGCGCACCAGCGGGCGGATGTCGGCGACCCGGCTGCCGTCGGCGCGGATGATCTGCACCGCCTGCCAGACGCCGGCGATCGATGCCATCACCTGGCGCACCCGCGGGTCCTTGGAGCGGGCATAGGCGTCGATGTCGGTGAGAAGCTTGGTCTTCGCCGAGAGATCGACCGCGCCAAGCGGGTTGAGGTCGGTATAGAGCTGGCGGTTGGTGCCGACCGGCGGCTCGGCCATCGTGCCGTGGTGCCCGGCGGCAACCGCGCGCACCGTCGCGCCGGCGCGGCGGATCGCCGCCTCCGACAACTCGGTCGCATGCGCGTAGCCGGCGGCCTCGTCCGCTATCGCGCGCAGCCCGAAGCCCTGCGTCGTGTCGAACGAGGCGCTGCGGATGCGGCCGTCATCGAGCGCTACGCTCTCCGACTGGCTGTACTCAAGGAACAACTCGCCATCGTCCATCCCGTGGAGCAATTCGCCGACCAGCTCTTCGACGCGATTCGAGTCCATGCCGGTGCGCGTGAAAAACAGATCGTCGGTCACGGCGAGATTGGTCATGCGGGCACCTCTGCAAACTTCCTTTCATCAATATGAGGCGGCGAAGGCTCCGACGAAACCCCTCTCCAGCACGCCAAGAGCGGATTGGCAGCCGACCCGAACGGCGTGCGGCGGCTTGCCGCAACAGGTTGGGGTCAAAGCGACGCAGTTGTTGCCGCGTCTGTCTATGGTGTAGGGTCGAACCGATCGGTTGTCGCTGCCGAAAGGCGGCGATATGGCTTCGGCCACACGGCGCGAAGCCCGGACGGTCCCGCTCGGATCATTGATCCTCGAACAGCGGCTCCGGGCGCCTCGCCGGGAGGCCCGGCCACCCGGTCGCCCCAAGGGACTTGCGCAAGTATTGCGCCCGGGGGGCCTTGCCGGAAGGGGAGCTGCTGGGACATGGGGCGGTTGACGACAACGATAAGCCGGATGGGGATAAGTCAGGTGGTCCGGAAAATCGCCATGGGGCTCGGGATGGCGCTTGCCTGGGTTCTCGGCGGAGGCGTCGCCCTGGCGGATCAGCCGCATGACTGGCAGTTCGGTTTCCAGGCTCCGGCGACGCCGATCACCGAGCGCATCCATGCGTTCAACAACGAGCTTCTGGTTATCATTTTCGCGATCGCGCTCTTCGTGTTCGCGCTGCTGATCTACGTGATGGTGCGCTTCAACCACCGCACCCACCCGGTGCCGACACGGACCTCGCACAACACGGTGATCGAGGTGCTGTGGACGGTGATCCCGGTGCTGATCCTCGTGACCATCGCGATCCCGTCGTTCAAGCTAATGTACTACATGGACCGGGTGCCCGACTCGAAAATGACGATCAAGGTCACCGGGCATCAGTGGTACTGGGAATACACCTATCCCGATAACGGCAATATCGACTTCAACAGCAACCTGATCGGCGAAAAGGATTTGAAGCCCGGCGAGCCGCGGCTGCTCGATGTCGACAACCCGCTGGTGATCCCGGTCGATACGACGATCCGCGTCCAGGTCGCCGGCAGCGACGTGATCCATTCCTGGTTCGTGCCATCCTTCGGCGTCCAGGAATACGCGGTCATCGGGCGGCTCAACGAAGCGTGGATGCGCGTCCTGCATCCCGGCACCTACTATGGCGAGTGCAACCAGATCTGCGGCGTCAACCACGCCTTCATGCCGATCGAGGTGAAGGTGCTCCCGCAGGACGACTTCCAGAAATGGCTGAGCGATGCCAAGACCAAGTTCTCTTCGCTCGACAAGCCGAGAGACAATGCGACTGAGGTGGCTGCCGCCGATCGGGCGCCGGGCATCCTGCCGGTAGCCGACAAGTCGGCCCAGGCCGGTAACTGACAGCAGAGGGATTGCCGATGGCTTATGCTCACGCCGAGAACGGGCACGGCCACACGCCGGGCTTCTTCGTCCGCTGGTTCTGGTCGACGAACCACAAGGACATCGGCACGCTCTACATCATCTTCGCGATCATCGGCGGGCTGATCGGCGGCCTGTTCTCGCTGCTGATGCGCATCCAGTTGTCGCACCCCGGCAACGACTTCATCACCGACCACCAGGTCTACAACGTCATCATCACCGCGCACGGGCTGATCATGATTTTTTTCATGGTCATGCCGGCGATGATCGGCGGGTTCGGCAACTGGTTCGTGCCGATCATGATCGGCGCGCCGGACATGGCCTTCCCGCGCATGAACAACATCAGCTTCTGGCTGCTGGTCCCGGCGTTCCTGCTGCTGCTCGGTTCAACGCTGGTGGGCCAGGGCGACGGGGTCAACAACGCGCTGCACGGCGGCGCGGGAGTGGGCTGGACGATGTATCCGCCCTTGTCGGAGGCGGGGCCGGACGGCCATCCGGGACCGTCGATCGACATGGTGATCTTCGCGATCCACTTGGCCGGCGCATCGTCGATCATGGGCGCGATCAACTTCATCACGACCATCTTCAACATGCGCGCGCCGGGCATGACCCTGCACCGGATGCCGCTTTTCGTCTGGTCGATCCTCGTAACCGCCTTTCTTTTGCTGCTGTCGCTGCCGGTGCTGGCGGGCGCGATCACGATGCTGCTCACCGACCGCAATTTCGGCACGACCTTCTTCGATCCGGCCGGCGGCGGCGATCCGCTGCTGTTTCTGCACCTCTTCTGGTTCTTCGGCCATCCCGAGGTCTACATCCTGATCCTGCCCGGCTTCGGGATGGTCTCGCAGATCGTCTCGACCTTTTCGAAGAAGCCGGTGTTTGGCTATCTCGGGATGGCCTATGCGATGGTCGCGATCGGCGGCATCGGCTTTGTCGTGTGGGCGCATCACATGTACACGACCGGCATCTCGATCGACACGCGGGCTTATTTCACCGCCGCGACGATGGTCATCGCGGTGCCGACGGGCGTGAAGATCTTCTCGTGGATCGCCACGATGTGGGGCGGCTCGATCGAGTTCAAGACCCCGATGCTGTGGGCGATCGGCTTTATCTTCCTGTTCACGGTCGGTGGCGTGACCGGCGTCGTGCTGGCCAATGCCGGCGTCGATATCGCGCTCCACAATACCTATTATGTGGTCGGCCACTTCCACTACGTGCTGTCATTGGGCGCGGTATTCGCGCTGTTTGGCGGGTTTTATTACTGGATCGGCAAGATGTCGGGCCGGACCTATCCGGAATGGATGGGGCAGCTGCATTTCTGGACGACCTTCCTTGGCGTCAACCTTACCTTCTTCCCGATGCATTTCCTCGGTCTCGCCGGGATGCCGCGCCGCATCGCCGATTATCCGGACGCGTTTGCCGGGTGGAACTACATCGAGTCGATCGGCGCCTATATCTCGTCGGCATCGACTGTGTGGTTCGTCTTCGTGGTGTTCTACACGCTGCTGGCCGGCCGGAAGGTCGGCGCCAATTACTGGGGCGATGGCGCGACGACGCTCGAATGGACCGTGCCGTCGCCGCCAGCCTTCCACACCTATGAAGAGCTGCCGGTGATCACCTCGGCGCACGCGGGCCACTAGGCGAGGCGCGGGCGCGGAGCCGATCGTGAGCGATTTGCCCACCACCGCCATTGCTCCGGTTTCGAGCGCGGCGGTCGCAGATTACATCCAGATCCTGAAACCCAGGGTCATGTCGCTGGTGGTGTTCACCGGCGTGGTTGGGCTTGTCATGGCGCCGGGGCACTTGCACCCGTTTCTCGCGGCGGTCGCGATCCTGTGCATCGCCGTCGGCGCCGGCGCCTCCGGCGCGATCAACATGTGGTACGACCGCGACATCGACCGCGTCATGCGGCGCACCGCGTCGCGGCCGCTGCCGGCGGGACGGATGCTGCCAGGCGAGGCGCTCGGTTTCGGCTGCGTGCTGGCGGTCGGCTCGGTCGCGGTGATGGGACTGGCGGTAAACTGGGTGGCGGCCGAGCTGTTGGCGCTGACCATCGCCTTCTACGTTTTCGTCTACACGATGTGGCTGAAGCGCCGCACGCCGCAGAACATCGTGATTGGCGGCGCCGCCGGTGCTCTGCCCCCGCTGATCGGCTGGGCGGCGGTGACTGGCGACGTCGCTTGGGGCGCGATCGCGCTGTTCGCGATCATCTTCTTCTGGACCCCACCTCATTTCTGGGCGCTGTCGCTCTACAAGGCCGACGAGTACGCGGCCGCAGGCGTTCCGATGCTGCCGGTCGTGGCCGGCACGCGCGAGACCAAACGGCAAATGCTGCTCTACACGCTGGTGCTGTGGCCGGTGACTGCGGCGCCGTGGCTGCTGGGCGTTTCGGGCCTGCTCTACGCCGTTGGCGCGGCGTTGCTGAGTTTGCTGTTCACCGTGTCGGCGGTGCGTGTCTGTCGCGACCAGAGCGACCGCAGCGCGCGGCGGATGTTCGTATTTTCGCTCGCCTATCTGGCGCTCATCTTTGCGCTGCTGCTGATCGACCACGCCGTCGTGACTCCGATGACCCCGGTCTGGGGAGGTGCGGCGTGATGGCCGCGGATTTACCTGACGGGCCCCAGGACGCCCGCATGCGCACGATCCGCGCGCGCAACCGGGCGCTGCTTCTGGTTCTGATCGGCCTCGTGGCGCTGTTCTACGCGCTCACCTTCGTGCGCATGGGCGGGCACTAGCATGGCGCGACAGGTCGGCCGTCACGGCACCACCGTCATCCTGTTGCTTGCGGTGCTCGCGTTTATGGGTGGACTGACCGCGGCGGCGGTTCCGCTTTATCGCATCTTCTGTTCCGCGACCGGCTATGGCGGGACGACCGAGCGCGCGTCGGCGGCACCCGCCGACATCTCGGCGGGGGTCGTCACGGTGCGCTTCAACACCGAAATCGATGCCGGGCTCGATTGGGAGTTCCGCCCGCTGGTCGATGAGGTGCAGGTGCATCCGGGCGAGCAGAAACAGGTCTTCTTTCGCGCGAAGAACCTGTCGAGCCACGGAATAACCGCCCGCGCCGTCTACAACGTGACGCCGACCAAGGCCGGGATCTACTTCGACAAGCTGCAATGCTTCTGCTTTAACGCGCAGTATCTGGCGCCGGGCGAGAGCAAGGATATGGGGGTGGTGTTCTTTGTCGACCCCGATCTGTTGAAGGATCCCAGCACCAACGACGTGCGCACCATCACGCTGTCCTACGCGATGTTTAAGGCGGCAGACCAGCAATCCGACCGCCCGAAAACCGAGAAAACGGGGCCGAACTCATGACCGACCACGCACACGCCGCAGATCACGGTGCCCTTGGGGGGCATGGGGGCCACGCCGCGCCGAAGCACCCCTATCACCTTGTCAATCCAAGCCCGTGGCCGCTTCTCGGCGCCATCGCCGGGGGCGTGATGGCGACGGGCGGCGTGTTCTACATGCACGACGTTGTCGTGCTCGGCAGCCGCTGGTCGGTGCTGGTCATCGGCGCGGTGCTGGTGCTCGCGACGATGTTTGTATGGTGGCGCGACGTGCGCAAAGAGGCGACCTTCGAGGGATATCACACGCCGGTCGTGCAGATCGGAATGCGCTTTGGCATGGCGCTGTTCATCGCCTCGGAGGTGATGTTTTTCGCCGCCTTCTTCTGGGCGTTCTTCACCTCAAGCCTGTTCCCGGTGGGCGGCGTGTGGCCGCCCAAGGGGATCACCCCGTTCAACCCGTTCGAGTTTCCGTTCCTCAACACGCTGATTTTGCTGCTGTCGGGCACAACAGTGACCTGGGCGCATCACTCGCTGCTCGAGGGCAACTACAAGGGCCTGATTCAGGGGCTGACCGTGACCGTGCTCTTGGGCATCAGCTTTACCTGCGTGCAGGCCTACGAATACACGCATGCCGCCTTTCACTTCACCGGCGGCATCTACCCGTCGACGTTCTTCATGGCGACCGGGTTCCACGGCTTTCACGTGATCATTGGCACGACCTTCCTTGCGGTGTGCTTGTGGCGCGCTAAGAAAGGCGATTTCACGCCGACCCACCATTTCGGGCTTGAAGCCGCAGCCTGGTATTGGCATTTCGTCGATGTCGTGTGGCTGTTCCTCTTTGTCTGCATCTACTGGTGGGGCATGGGCGCGGCCATTCCGCTCGGCGAGTAAGTGGCTGAGCCGTATCCAGCTGTCTCGCCTGCCCATGCGGCGCTGAGTTGCCGCTGCCCGCGCTGCGGCGAGGGCGCGATCTTTGCTGGCTTGCTGACGGTGCGCCCGGCCTGCCCGGCCTGTGGTCTCGATCTCTCCGCCGAGGATGCGGGCGATGGGCCGGCGGTCTTCCTGATCTTCGTTTTGGGCGCGCTGGCGGTCGGTATCGCCGCCTGGATGGAGATCGAGTTCGAGCCGCCGATCTGGGTGCACCTCCTGGTGCTGACGCCGATCATCGTCGGCGGTGCGATCGGCCTCCTGCGTCCGATGAAGGCTTACATGATCGCGTTGCAGTATCGGCACAATTTGCTGAACCCGCCGCAGTAACGCCAGCAACTAGCGATTCGCCTCCCCCCGGCTTGACCGGGGGGTCTACGTCTTTACTTGCAGGCGTCCGAGCGGGAAGACGGCTAAGGAGCGTGGAGTGATGTTCCGACCGCGTCTCGTCCCCACCTTGTTTACCGTGCCGGGGCTTATCCTCCTCATTGGTCTCGGCGTCTGGCAGGTGCAGCGGCTGCACTGGAAAGAAGGGCTGATCGCCCAGCGCGATGCGGCGGTCGGCGCGGCGCCGGCCGCCCCGCCGCAAACTCTGGCCGAGGCGCGCGGCCTCGAATTCCACCACATCGTCGCCGAAGGCGCCTTCCGGAACGACAAGGAATTGTTTCTCGCCGCCTCGTCGGATAGCGGCGAAAGCGGCTATCAGGTCGTGACGCCGCTAGTGATGACCGACGGCCGCACGATGTTCGTCAATCGCGGCTTCATCCCGCTCGAGCTGAAGGATCGGACGAAACGCGGGGCTGGCGAGCTGTCCGGCACGCAACACGTCATCGGCCTGATGCGGATACCGCCGGCGACGAAGCCGAGCTTTTTCCTGCCGGACAACCGGCCGGATTTGAACCTGTGGTTCTGGGTCGACCTGCCGGCGATGGCGCGACAGGACGGCATCGCCGACCCAGTGCCGTTCTATATCGACGCGGACAAGACGCCGAACCCCGGCGGCTGGCCGAAAGGCGGCGTCACCCGGCTCGATTTGCCCAACAACCACCTGCAATATGCGATCACCTGGTTCGCGCTGGCCGTAGCGCTGGCTGTCATCTACGTGCTCTACCATCGCAACAATTCAGGGGATAATTCGCCTCCGGACTAAGCGATTCCCCTGGAAGGATCGAATCGGCGATGCAAAGGTTTACAGGTTCAATGCGAGCGGCCATATCTCGCTAAGGCGAGATCGGGCCGCAACCGTACGGTCCTCCATCAGAACGTTGCCAGGGGATTCCGGTGATCGGACTAGGCGCCCAGCAAGAGGCTCGCGACACCGGCCGTTCGGCCGTGCGTGGGCAGTTCGAGGCCACCCGACGCGAGAGCGAGGCGCTCGCCTCGCGGCTGACGCCGGAAGATCAGTCGATCCAGTCGATGCCCGACGTCAGCCCGACAAAATGGCATCTCGCGCATACGACCTGGTTTTTCGAGACTTTCATCCTCGCGCGTTTCGATCCCGCCTACCGGGTGTTCGACCCGGCCTTCCATTATCTCTTCAATTCCTATTACGAGGCCGAGGGGCCGCGCCATCCGCGACCGCAGCGCGGATTGTTGTCCCGTCCCTCCTGCGACGACGTCGCTTCCTACCGCGGACATGTCGAGGCCGGCGTGACGCGGTTGATCGAGGGCGCGAGCGACAAGGCGTGGGCCGAGATTGCGCCGCTCATCGAGCTGGGCTGTCATCATGAGCAGCAGCATCAGGAGCTGATCCTGATGGACATCAAGCATGTCTTTTCGCTGAACCCGCTGCTGCCGGCGTACCAGCCGCCGCGCCGCCGCACGCCGGGCAACATGACGCCGCTCGACTGGGTCGAATTCGAGGGTGGCCTCGTGCAGATCGGCCATGATGGCGATAGGTTTGCCTTTGACAATGAGGGGCCGCGCCACCGCGTCTGGCTCGAGCCGTTCCGCCTGGCGAGCCGGCCGGTGACCTGCGGCGAGTTCGCGGAGTTCATCTCCGCCGGCGGCTATCGCGAGCCTGAGTTCTGGCTGTCGGAAGGCTGGGCAATCGTGCAACAGCAGGGCTGGGAGGCGCCGCTCTATTGGCGCACGGCGGATGACGGCTGGCGCATCTTCACCCTCAGCGGCGAAAAACGTCTCGACCCGGCCGAGCCGGTTGTCCATGCCAGCTTCTACGAGGCCGATGCCTACGCCAAGTGGGCCGGGAAGCGGCTGCCGACCGAGGCGGAGTGGGAGGTCGCGGCGACCGGCGTTGCGCTTACCGGCAATCTCGCCGATAGCCGCCATTACCATCCGATGGGCGATACGGGTGGCGAAGGACTGCATCAGCTGATCGGCGATGTCTGGGAATGGACCCAGAGCCCCTACATGGCTTATCCGCGGTTCCGCGCGGCATCGGGCGCGATCGGCGAGTACAACGGCAAATTCATGTCGAACCAGATGGTGTTGCGCGGCGGTGCGGCGGTGACCCCGGCCCAGCACGTCCGTACGACCTACCGCAATTTCTTCCCGCCCTCGGCGCGCTGGGCTTTTTCCGGGCTGCGCCTCGCGGATGATGCGTGATGCCGGGAGTCTTTCATGCCTGATGGGTCGAGCTTTATCTTTCACGACCTCGCGCCCGGCGAGGACAGCTTTCGCGACGCGGTGCTGGCCGGATTGTCGACAAAGCCGAGATCGCTGCCGTGCAAATTCTTCTATGACGAGCGCGGCTCGGCGCTGTTCGAGGCGATCTGCGAGGTGCCGGAATACTATCTGACCCGCACCGAGCTTGGCATTCTCGAAGCCCGTGCCGCCGAAATCGCCGAACGGATCGGCCCCAATTGCCGGCTCATCGAATTGGGCAGCGGCGCGAGCCGCAAGGTGAGGCTCCTGCTGAAGGCGCTCGAAGCGCCGCTCGCTTATGTGCCGGTGGATATCTCGCGCGGCTTCCTGCGCGAAGCGGCGGCGAGCATCGCGGCCGATTTCCCGGATGTCGAGGTGGTCGCGGTCTGCGCCGATTACACGCGGCCGTTCCAGCTACCGAAGATCACCGGCCCGGCCGGCAAGACGGTCGGCTTCTTTCCCGGCTCGACCATCGGCAATTTCGAGCCCGAGGCGGTGGTGGCGTTTCTGACCCATGTCGGCAAGCTGCTCGGCGCCGGAGGAGAGATGCTGATCGGCGCCGACGTCAAAAAGGACAAGGCGATCCTCGACGCCGCCTATAACGACGCGCAGGGCCTTAATGCCGCGTTCAACCTCAACCTCTTGCATCGCATCAAAAGCGAGCTCGACAGCGATATCGCGGTCGACGGCTTTGCCCATCTCGCCTTCTACAACCCCGACGAAGGTCGGGTGGAGCTCTACATCCGCAGCCTCAACGATCAGACCGCGGTGATTGCGGGCCGGCGCTTCTCGTTCGCCGCCGGCGAACTCATCCATACCGAGAATTCCTACAAATACGCGATTCCCCAGTTCCACGCGCTTGCCGCCCGCGCCGGGTTCCGCGCGCTCGACACCTGGACCGACCCGGAGGGCAAGTTCGCGGTCTACTATTTGCGGCGGGATTAGGCCGCGGCGCTGCGGCCTTCGTAGAGCGCGGCGAGCGCCTCGCCGTAGACCGCGCGCACCGCATGCCGCCTGATCTTGAGCGTCGGCGTGAGCTGGCCGTTGCCGGTGGTGAACGGCTCGCGCGCGATCATGAAGCGGCGCACGCGCTCGACCGCCGGCAGCTTCGCATTGACCGCGCCGACGATATCGCCGAGCGCCTTGATGAGTTCCGGATGCTCGACGAGGGTCGCCAACTCGGCGCCCGCGCCGCAAACCTGCGCGGCGAATTCCGGGTCGGGCACGAGGATCGCGACGAGATGCGGGCGCTGGTCGCCCCACACCATCGCCTGGGCAATCTCCGGCGCCAGGGTCAGCGCGCCCTCGATCTTGGCCGGGGCAATCATGTCGCCGCCGGAATTTTTGATGAAATCACGCTTGCGGTCGGTGATACGCAGATAATTATCGGCGTCGAGAAAGCCGATATCGCCGGTTCTGAGCCAACCGTCGACGATTGTCCGCGCCGTCGCTTCGGGGTCGTTCCAGTAGCCCTTCATGACATTGTCGCCGGCCACCAAAACTTCGCCGTCCTCGCCGATCTTGACCGTGACGCCCTTCAACGGCGGCCCGACCGAATCGATCTTGTTGCCGCCCGGCCGGTTGCACGCAATGACCGGCGCCGCCTCGGTCTGGCCGTAACCCTGCAAGAGCTGCACACCGAGCGCCAGGAAGAACGCACCGATCTCGGGGTTGAGCGGCGCGCCACCCGAGACCATCGCCTTGAGCCTTCCGCCGAACCGGGCGCGCACCTTGTCGCGAACCAGCTTTTCGAGCAGCGGATCGAAGAGGCGCTGCCCGGCGCCGAGCACTCCGCCGGCAATGCGCTTGCGGCCGATCGTCACCGCGGCCTCGAACAGGTGGCGCTTCAGCCCCTTTTCCCGCTCGATGCCGCGACGGATGCGCTGATGCATCGTCTCGTAGAGCCGCGGAACCGCAGTCATGATCGTCGGCTTGGCCTCGACGAGGTTGGCGGCGAGCGTGTCGGCGCCCTCGGCAAAATAAATCTGCGCGCCGATCGAGATGGGGAACATCAGCCCGGCCGTGTGCTCATAGGAATGCGACAGCGGCAGAAAGCTGAGAAACACCTCGTCGCCCAGACCAAGCATTTCCAGCAGATGAAACGCGCCGGCGCAATTGGCGAGAATATTGCGGTGGGTGAGCAGCACGCCCTTCGGCACGCCGCCGGTCCCCGAAGTGTAGATGATGCAAGCAATATCGTCCGGGCCGAGCGCGGTCACCCGCTCGGCGATGTCGTCGGGCTGCGCGTCGCCGAGCGCGAGCACGTCGTCCCACAGTCGCGCGCCCTCCGGCGGGGGGCCTTCCATGACCACGGTCGCCGTAACGCTCGGCAGCTGCGCCGAGGCGGCTGCAGAGCGGTCGCTGACCGGCGGCTTCGAGGCGATCACCAGGCGTGCGCCGCTATTGCCGAAAACGTGCCGGTGATCGTCGATGGTGTTGGTCGTGTAAGCGGGCACGGTGATCGCGCCGGCACTCATGATCGCAAGGTCGGCGAGCGCCCATTCGGGCCGGTTTTCGGCGGCGAGCGCCACGCGGTCGCCCGGCTCGACACCAAGCGCGACCAGCCCGCGCGCCAGGCGGTTGATGGTGCGCGCCGCCTCGGCCCAGCTCAGCGAGCGATAGGGTCCGCCGTGTTTCGCCCAAAGAAACGGGCGGTCGCCGCGCTCCGCGGCGACCTCAAAGAACATCGCCGGCAGGCTGCGGCAACTGTCGTAGTCGATCATCGTTGTCGGGGTCTCCCGCCGCGTCTTTTTGTCATGATAGCGGAAAGATTGACCGGAAAATCGCCGGATTTGTGATGTACGAGCTACCTGATCGGGCACCTCGCGGCGAGGTCGCGAGGGCGTGGCCCACCTGCAGATTCCCAGCAGAAGCAGGCGGAGCCGGCGAGCCGAGTTGCCACGACAGGCGAGGGGTGCCAGAACCTTTTCGATGAGCGACGACAACACGTTTACTGGGCGGGTGCGCCGGTACGCACAGGTCGGGACCGCGGTCGGCGGGCTGGCGGCGCGGCTCGCCGGCGAGCGCTATCTCGGCATCACGGTCGACCGCGACCGGCACGCGGCCGATCTGAAGGCGGCGCTGGGCGGCATCAAGGGGCCGCTGATGAAGGTGGCGCAGCTGCTCGCGACGATCCCCGAGGCGCTGCCCGAGGAATATGTCCGCGAACTGATCCAGCTGCAGTCGAACGCACCGGCGATGGGCTGGCCGTTTGTGCGCCGGCGGATGACGGGCGAGCTGGGCTCCGATTGGCAAGACCGCTTCAGGAGCTTCGAGCGCGAGGCGGCGCGGGCCGCCTCGCTCGGCCAGGTGCACCGCGCCGTCGCGCTCGACGGCACGCGGCTCGCCTGCAAGCTGCAGTACCCTGACATGGCGTCGGCGGTAGAGGCCGATCTGCGCCAGCTGCGTTTGGCGATGGGGCTTTACGAGCGTTACGACCGCGCCGTCTCGACGGCGGACATCCACGCCGAGATCGCCGCCCGGCTGCGCGAGGAATTGGACTATGCCCGCGAGGCCGCGCATATGCGGCTCTACGGCGACATCTTGCGGGATGAAGAGGGCGTCGCGGTGCCCACGCCGCTTGGCGAATTGTCGACCC